>JADDPV010000126.1 GCA_016781705.1 Rubrobacter sp. | reverse complement strand
CGGCGATCTGCAATGTATCGTTTCCGGCCTACCTTATACCGAAGAGAGCACTATCACCTTTTTCCTGACTGCCATCGCGTAGACACGGAGAGGCCAAATCTACAGGACGGATCTGGCGGGCAATTGATTACTCCTCGGGCGGCTCCTTCTTTTCAACTGATTAACAGTTTAGCTTTTTGTTGCGTGACGACGCCTGTGTCTTCGAGGCGTAGTCCCGTCACCGCTGGCGAAGTGTTATGGTCGAGCTGTGTACTACGGCTGCGCGCTTTCGGCTGCACTGCCGACCGGCTGCGGTGCTGGCAGCTTTAGCTCAGAAAAATCAGGGCTATCGTCGAGAGGGCGAAGAGGGCGACCACGATCAGGGTGAGGCGTGTAAGGTTTTTCTCCATGATGGTAGTGCCGGAGAAGGTGCTCCCCATGCCGCCGCCCAGCGAGGACGAGAGGCCCCCGCCTTTGCCCGAGTGCAGCAGGATGAGGCCCACGAGGGCCACGCAGAAGATCGTGTGCAAGAACGCTAGTACGTAGATCATGACCACTACTCTACCACAGACAGCAACGCATCATGCTTAGCCTCTTGCGACTTCTCCGCGGGCCGCCTCGACCAGTTCGAAGAAGGAATCGGCGTCGAGGGAGGCGCCGCCGACGAGGCCACCGTCCACGTCCTCCTGCGCCATGATCTGCGCGGCGTTGTTAGGCTTGATCGAGCCACCGTACAGGATGCGCACCGCGCCCGCGAACTCCTCGCCCGCGAGTTCCTTCAGCAGGCCCCTTATCCGGCCTATGGCGTCCTGCGCGTCCTCGGGGGAGGCGGTGTCGCCGGTCCCGATAGCCCAGATGGGCTCGTAGGCGAAGACGACCTGGTGACCTCGGGGAGAGTCGATCTCCTCCATCACGGCGCGGACCTGGCCGGAGACCTTGTCCCACATGTCTCCCGCGTCGCGCTCCTCCTTTGTCTCTCCGACGCACACGATGGGCAGGAGCCCCGCGTCGAGGGCGCGCGCCGCCTTGCGGGCGACCGTCTCGTCCGTCTCGCCGAAGATTTCACGCCGCTCCGAGTGCCCGACGATGACCGCCCCCGCGCCCAGGTCCGAGATCATGGGCGCAGACACTTCCCCCGTGTACGCTCCCGAGTCCTCGAAGTACAGGTTCTGAGCCCCGGCTAGCACGGGCTTGTCATCGGTCATGCGCGCCACGGCGTGCAGGCAGGTAAACGGGGCGAAGACCGCCACGTCCACCTCCCCCTCGGTGTCGTCCACCCGCGGCAGGAGCTTCGCCATGTAATCCTTGGCCTCCCGCACGAGCTTGTTCATCTTCCAGTTCGCCGCCATCATCGGCCTACGACCAGCCATCCTTCACGTTCCCTTTCCCGGTAGCACGGCAATACCCGGCAACTCCTTGCCCTCGACGTACTCCAGAGAAGCGCCACCACCGGTGGAGATGAAGCTCATCTGGTCTTCGACGCCAAGCTTCGCGACCGCCGCGACGGAGTCGCCGCCGCCGACGATGCTCTTGGCCCCGCCCCCGACGCTCGCCTCGGCGACGGCCCTCGCAACGCCCTCCGTGCCCTTTGCGAAGGCGTCTATCTCGAATACGCCCATCGGACCGTTCCAGAAGATCGTCTTCGCGTCCGAGATGTGGTCCCGGAATCTCTCAACGGCCTCCGGGCCGATGTCGAGGCCCATCTTGCCGGACGGCACGCCGTCCACCCCGACGGTCTCGGCCGCCACGCCCTCTTCCATCTTGTCGGCGACGACGATGTCCACGGGAAGCACAAGCCTGTCGCCAGCCTCATCCAGGAGGCGCTTCGCCTCTTCGACGTAGTCGTCCTCGACGAGGGACTTGCCGACCTCGTAACCTTGCGCCTTGAAGAAAGTGAAGCACATGGCGCCCCCGATCAGGAGCGCGTCCGCCACGCCGAGCAGGCTCTCTATAACGCCGAGCTTGTCGGAGACCTTCGCCCCGCCGAGGATGGCGACGAAGGGCCGCTCGGGCTCGCCCAATACGTCGTCGAGGTTGTCGAGCTCCTCTTCTATCAGGAGCCCGGCCGCCCCCGGTAACCGCTCCGCGACCCCGACGGTGGTCGCGTGTGCCCGGTGCGCCGCCCCGAAAGCGTCGTCCACGTACAGATCGAAAGGCTCGGCGAGCCGCTCCGAAAACCCCGGGTCGTTCTTCGTCTCGCCGGGATAGAACCTCGAGTTCTCCAGCAGCACCACGCCCCCCTCGGGGAGGTTCTCCAGCGCCTCCCCGACCTCCGAGCCCACGGCGGTGTCGAGCTTGTGCACCGGCGCGCCGAGCAGCTCTTCGAGTCGCCTGGCGACGGGGTCCATCGCGTACTCCGGGTCGGGCTCGCCTTTTGGGCGGCCCAGGTGGGAGACGAGGGCGAGCCTCGCGCCCTCGGAGAGGAGATGCTTTATCGTCGGCAGCGCGCGCCTGATACGAGTGTCGTCCGTAACCTCGCCGTCCTTGACCGGCACGTTGAAGTCCACGCGCACGAGGACGCGTTTGCCCTTCACGTCGAGGTCCCTGACGCTCTTCTTGTTCATGGCACCTCCTGGAGAGCGGCGGCCCGGGGTTCCCCGGGCCGCTAGATCCGGGCGCAGGCTGCTACAACTGCCCGCCGATGAAGGCGGCGAGGTCCACGGTGCGGCTGGAGTAACCCCACTCGTTGTCGTACCAGCCCAAGACCTTGACGGTGCGACCGTTGGACATAGTGAGCTTGGAATCAAAGACGCAGGAGGCGGGGTTGCCGATGATGTCGCTGCTGGCGAGCGGGGCGTCGGAGTACTCCAAGATGTCCTGGAGCTCGCCGGTCGCGGCGCGCTGGAAGGCGCCGTTAACGTCCTCGACCGAGGCATCGCGGGAGAGCTGGGCGACAAAGTCGGTGATGGAGCCATCGAGGACGGGGACGCGCATCGCCATCCCGTCCACCTTGCCCTGAAGCTCGGGGTAGATCACAGCCGCCGTCCGCGCCGCCCCCGTTGAGGCCGGCACGATGTTGTTGGGGGCGCTCCTCGCGCGCCTGGGATCCTTGTGCGCCGCGTCGAGGAGGCTCTGGTCGTTGGTGTAGGCGTGGACCGTCGTCATGTAGCCGGACTCGATGCCGAAGTTGTCCTGCAAGACCTTGATCATCGGGATGATGCAGTTCGTCGTGCACGAGGCGTTGGAGACGACCTGGTGCGCCTCGGGATCGTAGGACTCGTGGTTGACCTTGTAGACGAAGGTAGCATCCACGCCCTTGGCGGGGGCGGAGATGATGACCTTCTTGGCCCCGCCTTCGAGGTGCTTGGCCGCCCCGTCGCGGTCGGTGAAGACGCCCGTGGACTCGACGACGACGTCCGCGCCGACGTCGCCCCAGGGGATCTGCGCGGGGTCGCGCTCGGAGAAGGTCTTGATCTCGCGCTCACCGATGCGCATGATGGTCCCGTTCATGCTGACGTCCTCGTCCCAGATGCCGTGGGTGGAGTCGCGTTTGAAGAGGAGCGCGAGGCCTTCCATCGGCGCCAGGTCGTTCACCGCCACGATCTCGACGTCGCCCCGCCTCATCGCCGCCTTCGCGACGAGCATCCCGATCCTGCCGAACCCGTTGATACCTACGCGTACCGCCATGAACTCTCCTTTGACTCGCTTCCCACCGTTTTATCGTCTATTGTGCCCAGATCGCCACCCAGGCTAACAGCCCGTCGGCAGGCTGTCAGCACGTCAGCTCTTTGCCTCTGCCGACCAGCTGATTGGCTGACAGGCCTACCAGCCGCCGCAGGCGGTGGTTCGCGGCGCTCTTGCTTGTTCCGCCCAGGCGGGCGAGCTCGGCGAGCGAGGCGTCGGGGTGCTCGAGCCTGAGCTCTAGCATCTCGCGCAGCGCGGGGGGAAGGCCTTTGGGGTCGAGGCTTTCGAGCGCCTTCTGCTGGCGGGCTGCGGCCGTCGCGGTGCGCCCGGCGTTGGCGGCGTCGAAGTTCGTGATCCTGTTCGCGTTGGCCTTGGCCTCGCCGACGACGGCGCGGGCCTCGTACTCCAGAACGGCGTCGTGTAGCCCCATGCGGGCGAGCAACGCGGTGACGCCGTCGGCGCTCTTGGTGTACGCGACAGAGCGGCCCCGGCGGCGGGCTACCTTGAGGGGTACGGGCGAGAGGCCAACGACGCGCCCGACGAAGTCTTCGTCTTCGTGGACGAACTCCAGGTGGTGACCGCGGCGGTAGCCGGGGCCGGTGACGGAGCCCGCGCCCTGGAAGGCGCCCCGCAGGTAGGCGACTCCGGCGGCGCCCCCGCTGCGCGCTGCGCGCTCGCGTTCCACGCGCAACCGCGCGGCGGCCCGGACGGCGCGGGCGCCCTCGACCCTCACCGCGTAGCGGCGCCGACCGAACGGGCCCGCGCCGGAGGACGAGAGGGTGGGATCCAGGCCAAACTCCGAGCGCCAGAGGCGCAGGGCGGAGCGGGCGACGGCGGTGCTGGCCGTGCGCACGGTGACGCCCTTCCCGTCGGAGATCCCGGCGGCGTCCAGGAGGCCAGCAAGCTCGGCCTTGCGGTGCGGGGTCTTCGGGTCCGCGGCGCGGGCGGCGAGCTGGCGCCTGAGCTCAGAGGCGAACGAGGGCAAGCTCGCGCACCTCTTCGGCCAGGCGAACGGAATCGTGGCGCACGCCACCTCCGGTGTCGCGCGAGACCACGTCGGCCTCGCGCACCCGGATCCCGAGGGCCTGTAGCCCCTCCCGGTCCACCTCCACCAGCGCGGCGCCCTCGGCCCTGTACCGCTCGACGAGCCCCTCCGGCAACGAGCCTGCATGCACGAGCGCGTCCGTGACGATAGACCCGACATGATCAGCTATGGCCCGCAGGTGGTCCGATACGGAGAATCCGTCCGTCTCCCCCGGCTGGGTCATCACGTTCGCCACGTACACGACAGGCCCCCGGAAACGGCCCAGAGCCTCGCGCATCCCGCCTCCGAGCAGCGCGGGGATGGTGCTCGTGAACAGGCTGCCGGAGCTCAAGACCACGAGGTCCGCTCTTTCGACGGCCTCCAGAGCGCCCTCCGGCGCCCGCGCGCCCTCCGGCTCGACCGTGACCCTCCTTATGCGCTTCCCGGCCTCACGCGCCGCCGACTCACCCCGCGAGACCGTGCCGTCGGCATGGTGGGCGAAGAGCGTCAGGCTCTCGGTGGCCGCCGGGAAGACGCGCCCCTTGACGCGCAAGAACCGAGCGGCCTGCTCGACTCCCTCGCAGAAACCCCCGGACATGTCCGCCAGGGCCGCGATGATGATGTTCCCGACAGAGTGCTCGGAGAGGTCGCCCGCCGCGCCCTCGAATCGGTAGTCGAAGACCTCCGCGAGCCGCCGCCGCCCCGCCAGAGCCACCAGGCAGTTCCTCACGTCTCCCGGCGGGGCGACGCCGAGCTCTTGCCTCAAACGCCCGCTCGAGCCCCCGTCGTCCGCGACCGTCACGACCGCCGTCAGGTCCCCGACGCGGTCGCGCAGGCCCCGCAGCAGCACCGGTAGCCCCGTGCCGCCCCCGAAAGCCACCACCCGCAAGTCTTCTCGGGTGTTCTCCTTCATCAGACGAGTCTACCCTTTACGGACAACCCCTAGCCCGACAGTCGCTCGCGGTCGTGCGGCTCATCGAAGTCCAGGATGGGGCCTTTGGGAACGATGCGGGTCGGGTTCACGCTCTCGTGGCTCGCGTAGTAGTGCTTCTTGATGTGCTCCATGTTCACTGTCTCCCGGACGCCGGGGTACTGGTATAGGTCTTTCAAGTAGCCCCAGAGGTTCGGGTAGTCCACGATGCGCCGGAGGTTGCACTTGAAGTGGCCGACGTAGACCGGGTCGAAGCGCAAGAGCGTCGGGAACATGCACCAGTCGGCCTCGGTTACACGGTCGCCGCACAGATAGCGCCTCTCGTCCAGCACCCCTTCCCAGCGATCGAGGGCGTCGAAGAGCTCGGTGACGGCCTCCTCGTAGGCGGACTGCGTCGTGGCGAAGCCGGCCTTGTAGACGCCGTTGTTGACGGGCTCGTAGATGGCGCTTATCGTCTCCTCGACCTCGCTTTCGAGGTCCTTCGGGCAGAAGTCCAACTCCGGCTTCGCGCCCTCGACGGCGTCGAACTCGTGGTCGAGCATGCGTATGATCTCGCGAGACTCATTGTTGACTATGCTCCCGGTCTCCTTATCCCAGAGCACTGGCGTTGTGACCCGGCCGGTGTAATCGGAGTCGGCCTTCGCGTAGACCTCGCGCAGGTAACGCGCGCCGTTGACGGTGTCCGGTACGACGCCCGGCTCGTCGTAAAAGGCCAGCCCTCTTCGCCCATGAACGAGCCGACCGCCGAGAGCCCGATCGCGCCCTCCAGGCCCTTGAGCCGACGCATGATGGCCGTCCGGTGCGCCCACGGACACGCCCAAGCTACGTACAGGTGATAGCGCCCCGCCTCGGCCGGGAAGCCACTCGAACCGTCGGCCGTCACCCGGTCGCGAAACGATGTGGTGGCCCGCACGAAGCGGCCTCCCTCGTCCTGGAGCCGCGACTCGGTCTTCCACTCGCCGTCGACCAGCATCCCTGGCGCCACGCGCACCTCCTCAAGGGCTCTCCGAAAGGACGCAGCGATTATACAGCGAGGCAGAGGCCCACCAAAGTCGCGGCGCTCCGCCGATGGCGTGAGCCGCGTTCCAAGCTGGCCGCGCCCCGAAGACGGGCACGCGTAGGATGTCGTCCCGGCGCTCTACGATGAGCCCGAGGCCGACCCGGTTGCTGATGCTGCCGTTAAGGGGACCCTGCCGGTCCGCCTCCTTGTCGAAGCGCCGCTACCCACGGTCCTGACGGTCAGCCAAAAGGAGTCAAACCGGGAGCCCAAGAGCGAGAAGGGCCAAAAGAACGTGTCGTCGGCGTAGCCGTGGGTGTCGCTCTTCATCCGTCGGGGGTCGAGGTCCTCCGTGCTGTGCTCCGTCAGGCCCGCCGAGGACCGCGAAGCAGCACCAAGGGCACCATCCAAAAGACGAACGCGCGACCTCTCGTCGGGACGCTTCAAGCCGGCCCAGTCCCTGCGCAAACGTCGGTAGGCGATGCTCAGGGGCCCGATCCTGCAAGCCCGTCGGCGCCGAGCGTGGTGCTTACCTCGGCGCAGGTCCTCAGCAGCATCTCGGCAAGACGCTCCTCCTGGTCGGCGAACCGCGCCGTCGGCACGGGGATGCTCAGCGCCGCGACGACGCCGCCAGCGTCGCGGATCTCCGCGTCCACGGTGGAGGAGATGTCGATCGTGAACTCCTCGCGGTCGTAGGCCACCCCTCTGGCCCTCACCCGTTCGAGGTCGGCGAGCAGCTCGGCGCGGTCGGTGATCGTGTTGGATGTCTCCCCAGTTAAGTATCTCCAAGCGAACGTTGGACCTCCACGGCTCCTAGATGTGTGTTG
>JADDPV010000276.1 GCA_016781705.1 Rubrobacter sp. | reverse complement strand
GGCAGCGCGTGCGGCATAAGCACGGTTCAATGCGGTGCTACCCTTCACTTGCCCAATAGAACATATAGAAATGAGACAATAAGTACAACAGCTTAAGCGGAATATATACTCTCCCCTGTTCCTTGAATACCGTAACGAAGAAGATCTCGCGAAAGCCAGTCCGCGCCAACGTTGCACACAGGTCCGGGGTGAAGAAGAACGAGTAGAAATATTCGGGCGATAAAGTCATAAGACGGTGCCCATGGTCCAGCATTATCAGATTCACGTGATTCAGGCCGCTCTCGTACGACATCAACTTCTGGTCCTTCTGCTCAATAGCGGCAGCGATCATACGTACGCAAGCTGGCACTTCAGGTAGTTCACGTTTGATCACATCTATAAGCTCATCTTCTGATTCACCAGCTCTACGCAGTCTTGCCTTTGTCACTTTCAGAGAGTCCACATCATCTCTGTGTCGAGGTTTGCCTCCAGCAAACAGTTCGGACAAGTAGCCGGGTATGCTCTTGATCCTGGCATCCGACTCGAACAGGTAGAACTCGGTAATTTCGACACCGAAGAACTCTTCCTCATTCTGGTGCCGTAACTTGAAGTCCGGCTTTTCGCTCTCCCACACCGCCGCGAAATGATCCAGATCGTACACGAGCTCAAGGATTGCTCGTTCTCTATCCTTCCTTCGCATGTCGTACCTGACGGGGCCTCCTAATCCTTCATCCGGTCGAGGCCGGAGAGGATCTTCGACACGTCGCGCCCGTTGCTGCGGCTCCTCTGGGTGCCGCGCTTGACGTTCCACACGAAGTTCTTGTACGGGTCGGGGGAGCCCTTGCCGGAGCGGTGCGCGGCCTGCACGGCGTCGAGCGCTTCGTAGACCTGCTCCTCCGGCACGCCCTCTATCTCCGCCCGGACGGCCGCGATGCCCGGCGGCTTGCTCGTCAGGCCGCGCATCACGGCGAGCACGCTGGAGGCCGGGTCCTGGCGCCGGCCGCCGAAGATGTCCGTGCCGGCCTTGCCCATCAGGACTGGCGGGCGCGGGAAGCGGCCGAAGACCGGCACCGCGTAGTGGGCGTGGCGCAGGAGGAGGCGGCCCTTTTCGAGCTGCAGGAGCTCGTCGCGGGTCGTGGAAGAGAAGGAGCGGTAGCTTGTGTTCGTGATCTCCTCGTCCCCGATGCGCCCGTACAAGCTCGTCGCCGCGTTCCCCACCACCTCGTCGTCCACCTTGCTCCGGAACTGCTGCGCCCCGAAGAGGGTCAAATTGAGGTGGCGACCCCGGGCCGAGATGTCCACGAGCGTGTCCTTGAGGGAGGTGCTGCGCGAGCCGGCGGGCGCGTACTTGTTCAGCTCGTCCACGAAGATGACGAGCTTGTCCACCCCGAGCCGGCCCTGCTCGGCCATCTCCCACACGCTGTTTATGACCTTCGTGACCACGAGGTCCTGCGGAACGCCGGAGAGGTGCGAGATGTCCACGACGCGCATCTCGCGGTCCTCGAACGGCCCGTCCACCTGCGGCGAGTCGCCGTACTCGACCCTACCGTGTACCAGGAGGCCGCCGCACTTGCTCGGGAGCACGCCGAAGCGGTTGCGGACCTTCGCCACCGTCGCCTGGTGGTGGCCGTTCCAGTAGGAGCTCTCGCTCTCCTCGAAGTACGCGAACGCTTCGTCGATCTCCGCGTGGAACCCGCGCATGGTCCGCACCGGACGAGCGCGCAAGAACTCCACGAAGCCCTTGAACTTATCGTCCATGTCCACCTGGTCGAAGACCCGTCCCGCGTGCGGCAGCACGTCCTCAAGGTCCCACACGATGGGGTAGACGCAGGCGTCCTCACCACGCGCGTTCCTCAGCGTGTTCAGTTGACGCGCCCCTATGTCGCTCGCGTGCACCATCCCTTCGCCCCTGTCCTTGCCGAAGAGCAGCGGCGCGAAGACCTTCAGGTTCTCGAACGGTTCCACCCGCAGATCCAACGCCTCGTACATCTCGCGGTCCTCGGGCGGCAGGCCCCGCTGCTCGGCCCGCTCGTAGCGCTCCGCCAGCTCGGGATCGTCCTCCGGGGGGGAAGGGGGCTTATCCAGGAACAGGAGGTCGGCGCCCTTCACGTTGAACATCAGGGCGGCGACCTTCTTGTCCCTCGCGGTCTGGAAGATGCTGGAGATGGTGAACAGGGCGTGGCTGGTCTTGGTCGAGAGACCGCTCATGCCGGTGATGTTGAGGTGGCCGGCCTCGGGGCCGAGGAGGTAGTCGGCGTCGGCGTAGAGCGGGGTGCGCTGCGGGGCGCCGTCGCGTTCGTTGCCGTTCTCGTGCAGGAGCATGGGGATGGGGGTGCCGGAGAAGCCCTCGGTGCCGAGGGCGAACTCGATGGCGGCGCTGGTGGCGTAGTAGACGGGGCCGCTCCTGACGGGGCGCTTGCTCTTCTTGCGCTCCTCGCGGTGCTTGGTGGCGAGGACCTGCGCTCTGAAGACCAGGATCTCCACCCTGTCCGAGAGCGCCTCCAAGGCCGCGTCGCCGTCGCGGGCGTAGAAGTCGTCCAGGAAGCTCTGGAGGTCGGAGTATCGTTTGGGGTCGTCGAGGACGGCGACTGCGGTGGCGTCTTCACTTTCGGCGGCGACGATGTGGCCGATGTCGAGCCGTTTGGCGGGTTCGGACTCGGCGGTCCAGAAGAAGAACTCGTGGGCGGTGGCAGGGTACTCCTCGCTGGTGACGACGCGGCCAATGGGGCCGGAGGTGGTGTCCAGGAAGTCCGGGTGCAGCATCTAGTTCCTCCCGTTTTGCTGGGTGACCAGCTGGCGTTCCAGCTTCGCGTACATACGTTCGGAGCCGCCGATGAGGGGTTTCAGGGTCTTTTCGACGTGGCGGATGGGGTAGATCATGGCGGGCCAACGCGGATCGGGCCTGGCGAGGGGGGCCTTTTCCGCGAGGATCCAACACGTGATCTCGTCGACCGTCTCGGGTGGCGTATCGCGTGGGGCCTCGACGCGCATGAGCGATCCCAACGCGTCCGCCCCCGGCTGCGGCGGCCACGTCCTCGTGTACCAGGAGGTCCGGTGGTCCGTTGGGGAACGTCGGAGTTGCCAGTCGGGGACGAAGCTGGTGGTCCGCATCCCCGGCTCGAGGTCGAGGAGCATCGCCACGTCCTTCCCGACGAACTCAGGGCGCGCGACGCTCTTTATGAGGCCGATGGCCCGCTGCGTGGTCTCCCGCAACTGGCCGTCCACGGCGATCCAACCGTCCGAGTCGAGCACCCGGTCGTCACCCTCCCAGCGCCGGAGCAACGCGCCCTCCAGCCGCTCCCGCAGCGTGCGTACCCGCGAGAAGGCCCGCTCCTTCATCCCGACGTAGTCCGTCGGGTCCACCTCGCCCATGTACTCCGTCGAGTCGAGCACGAGGTCCGGCGAGTCGGGCGCCTCCTCCGGCCCCAGCTCCGCGAGCCCCGCCGCGCGCAACAACCCCCAGAACGCCTCCGCCTCGCTCCCGGCCCTGCGCGGCAGGATCACGGCCCGCACCACGCCCGGCAACCCCCCGAGCTCCATCCGCCCGAAGCGCCGCTCGCGGCGCTCCACCACCGCCGCCGCCACGGTCGCTACGACCACCGGCGCCGTCCCGATGCGCCCGACCTCGCGCGAGCCCTGCACCCCGTCGAGGAAGTAGCATAGGCGCGAGCGGCCGTTCGGTTCACCGGGGTCGCGCGGCCCCGGCGGCGTCTCCAGGTGGTGCGGTCTCCCGTTCGGAGCCGCCACTTCGTCGTCGGGGCGGCGGCGGGCCAGTTGCCCGAGCTCCAGGTCCTCGCCTCCGCCGGCGGAGATACGTATACCCTGCGCTCTGGCATCTTCCATCGCCCGGACGACCCTGGCCGCGAAATCGTTGGCCGTGCTCCCCGCTGGCATGTGGTGCAGTATACGCAGGCTTTCCTCGGAAGGCTACGCCTCCATTTCAGGTTCAGGTACAGGCAACTCGAACTGCCGCTCGGCCAGACCGATGGCCCAGCGGAAGCTGCGGCGCTCCTCCGGCGTCCCCGCGTAGGCGTCGCGGGCCATCTTCAGGACCTTCTTCGCCTCCGCGCGCTGCTCGGGGCCGTTGGTCAACTCCTTCGAGAAGGCGTAATGGAGGTCGCCGTCCTCGACGCGGTAGAAATGCACGTGCAGCGTCTTCTGGCGGCCCAGGCCCGCGAGGGCGGCGTCGCCCGAGACCTGGGAGACGTTCAGCAGCGTCGCGACGCTAAGGGGGCCTCCCTCTTGCGGGTAGACCGAGATGGCGAACCGGACGACGGGGCCGTAGTGTGTCTTGTACAGCTCCAGCCGGCGGACGATGCGCGCCGGGCCGCGGACCGCCTCTACCTCCTCCGCTCCGGCGGCGACGACGACGTGGCCGCGAGGGGGTCGCATGGACTCGCGGCCCTGCGTCGAGACCGCGCGCGCCTGCGGGCCGCGTTCGGCGACTGCCGCCGCGAGGCTCTCGCGGACCCGCTGCGGCAGGTCCAGGCCCTCCTGCTTCGGTGGTCGTTCCGTCAAGCGCCAAACCCCCCGAAGAAGCGGGTGAAGTAGGCTACTGCCTCGAAGTAGTCGTCGAGGCGAACCGACTCGTTGGGGGAGTGGATGCGGCTGCCGGCGTGCGCCACGTTGCCGGTCATGACGGTCGGGATGCCGAGCTCGGTCGCCACGAGCGAGGTCGGGCCGCTCCCGCCGATAGTCGGGTAGACTACGGCGTCCTCGCGCCCCAGAGCGCGCCAGGTCTCCACCGCGGTGCGTACCACCGGCGAGGTCACAGGTGTCTTCGCCGCCTCGACCCCGTGCAGGTCCACGACCTCCACGTCCTCGAAGCCGCGCCGGCTCAGGTGCTCGCGCAGCAGCTTCAGCACCTGCTTCGGGCTCTGGCCCGAGACGAGGCGGAAGTCCATCTTCACGAACGCCTCGGAGGGGACGATGGTTTTGGAGCCGGGGCCGGTGTAGCCGGACTGTACGCCGGCGATGTTCGCCGTGGGCCGCAGGAGCATCTCCTTGAGGGCGTCCCGGCCGGTGAGGTTGCGGTCCAGGGCGGTCACGCCCCAGGAGGCCCGGAGGGCGTCGTCGTCGAAGGGGATGTCCTCTATCGCCGCGAGGTCTTCGTCGGAGGGAGGGTCGGCGAGGTCGTGGAGGCCGTCTAGCGTGATCTCCCCGCGCTCGTCCTTGATCGTCCTCAACGCCTGCACGAGTCGCCAGGCGGGGTTGGGGGCGATGCCGCCGTACATGCTGTGCAGGTCGTGGGAGGCGCCGCGAGCACGCAGCTCGACGTAGCACATCCCCTTCGTGCCGCAGAAGATGACGGGATGTCCCGCCTCGTCCTTCATCGAGCCTTCCCAGAGACAAGCATCCGCCGCGAGCAGCTCCGCGTTGCCCCTCACGAACGGCGCGAGGTTCGGGCTCCCGACCTCCTCCTCGCCCTCGATAAAGAACTTCAGCTTGAACGGCAGCGGCCCGAACTCTTGCTGGTACAGCCGCAAGGCCTGTATGCGCGAGAGCACGTCGCCCTTGTCGTCGGCGACGCCGCGAGCGTACAGGGAGCCGTCCCGTATCGTGGGCTCGAAAGGATCGCTCTCCCACAGCTCCAGAGGCTCTGGCGGTTGCACGTCGTAGTGGCCGTAAGAAAGTAGCGTCCGCTCGCCAGCTTCGCCCCCTCCGCCCACCTCCGCGTACACGACCGGATGTCCCGCCGTCTCGAGGATGCGCGCCTCGGCGCCGGCCTCCTCCAGCTTCCGGGCCACCCACTCCGCGCACCCGCGGAAGCCCGCGTCGTCGCCGGCCCGCGCCGAGACCGACGGCATCCGCAAGAACTCCTTTAACTCTCCCAGGAGGGCTTCCTTCGAGCCCTCTATCCGCTCCTTCAGACCGTCCCGTTGCTCAGCCATGCGAACCTCCGTCTCGCTTGTTAGCAGGTTAGCATCCCGGCGGCCCGGATTCGCGCGGCTCCCGCGCTTTCGGGCGTGGTTTGGGTGGGCGGGTGCTGGTATATTTCCGGCGAGAGGAGCTTCGTGGAGAAGAGACCGGACCATACGCCACAGCACCGCCATCGGCGCCGCAGCGAGCATCGCGGTGGCCACGACCCGGGCCACTTCTTCGGCCTCGATATAAGTCAGATGAGCCCGAAGGCGCAGGTCACGGCGGCGCTGGCGGTGTTGATCCCGGTGATGTTGGCCGGGGCCGCGGTGTTGGCGGTGTTTTCTTACATCTGGTGGCTCATCTTCGTTTTCGGGTGGACGATCTTCCCGGCCTTCGGGCTTCTGGTGCGCGGCATCGTCGGGCTCTCGGATGGAGGGGACGAGGTGCCCGCCGCGAACGGTAAGGAGCGGGAACTCTTGGAAGCGCTGCGCGAGAGCGGGGAGCTTCCGCCGGCCCGGGCGGCGATCGAGACCTCGCTGACGGTGGCCGAGGCCGACGGGGTTCTGAGGAGGCTCGCGGAGGGCGGGCACCTGGAGGTGCGGGTCCGGGGCGGGGGGCTGTTTTGCGCTTTGTGGGAGCCCACGCCGGCTCCGATGCGGGGGCCGGAGGGCTAGGTGCGGGTGGTCATTTGCGGGGGCGTGCGTGGTATCATTTCCCTCCCGGGTCGTGGGTCCGGGCAGGTGCGAGGAGCGGTGGGAGCGTAGGTCAGGCCGAAGGGGTATGGAAGAGAAGAGAATCCCGGAGACGCTCGAAGAGGCATACCGGCTGCGTGACGGGGCCGTTTCCGTCGCCGAGCGAGACTTCTACCAGGAGCACGTCTACCGTCTGAGACGCGAGGAGTACCGGGCACGCGGGATACGCACGGAGATCTCCTCCAGGCGCCGCGAGCGGCAGAGCGCGCTCCAGTTCTCGCGCGAGATGTTCTTTCTGGAGGTCAACGAGATCACGCGCCGCCGTGCCCAGGGCCGTGACGAAGGCTGGAGCGGAGACCACGGCGAGCGCGTCTCGCAGAACGAGATCCGGCGCTACACCAACCGCCTGGACACCTACGCCTTCCTCAAGCAGCTCGCCTCCCCACACTCGGGTGCGGTCGAGCTGTACCGGCGCAACTACCTGGAGTTGCTCAGGTCGGGCAAGTCCCCCAAAGAGGCCTACTACCTGTCGCGGGTGATAGGGCTCGCGGACGAGTCGGAGTTCCGGGAGGCTCTGCAGAACGTGCGCCGGATCGGTTACCCGAAGGGGCGGATGCCTTACGTGGTGGAGAAGGCGGCGATCCAGATAAGGGACCTCCCCGGCGGCATGATACTGATCCTGCTGACCTTCTTCGCCTCTTTGTTCGCCTTCGTGTGGGCGACCGGGGCGTGGGACCAAGCCGACTCGAGCACCATCTTCTTCGTGGCTTTGGGCCTCGTGGGCGCCGGCGGG
Organism: Rubrobacter sp.; assembly: GCA_016781705.1. Lineage (GTDB taxonomy): Bacteria > Actinomycetota > Rubrobacteria > Rubrobacterales > Rubrobacteraceae > Rubrobacter_F. The sequence continues at coordinate 77 of JADDPV010000276.1, read as the reverse complement.
CTGATGCTCGTCTCCGCGGTCTTCATCGTCACCTTCATAAGATCCATCAACAAATAACCCGTTCCTGCGCGGGGTCG
>JADDPV010000038.1 GCA_016781705.1 Rubrobacter sp. | reverse complement strand
TAGTCGGCGAACGCTGACCGCGGGGAACCCCGTGCTGCTAAACATGCTAAATAAAACCCATAATACAAGAAAGGGTGCGGGGAAGGGTGCGACGATCACGTTCGACCGGGTCCTATCTCTGGCGGGCCTCGCGCGTTCGTATTTCGGCACACGGGAGCGTATCATGCTCAGAGGACTTTCGGGCGGCGAAATAATCAGCGGCAGAGTAGCAGGGGGTAGAGCTTGGCGGAGCGGCCGGTAGAAGAGACTAGATACGTGTTCGTGACGGGCGGGGTGGTGTCGTCTATCGGGAAGGGGACGAGCGCCGCGGCGTTGGGGATGCTCTTGAAGGCGCGTGGCTACGAGGTCGTGTTGCAGAAGTTCGATCCGTACATCAACGTGGACCCCGGCACGATGAACCCGTACCAGCACGGTGAGGTCTTCGTCACCGACGACGGGGCGGAGACGGACCTCGACCTCGGGCACTACGAGCGGTTCCTGGACGAGAACCTGGGTCGGTTGTCCAACGTGACGACCGGGAGCGTGTACTGGGAGGTCATAAGCCGGGAGCGGCGGGGAGATTACCTTGGGGCGACCGTGCAGGTCATCCCGCACATAACCAACGAGATAAAGAACAGGATCGGGCGCCTCGGGCGCGACAAGGACATCGTCATCACCGAGATCGGCGGCACGGTCGGCGACATAGAGAGCCTGCCTTTCCTCGAAGCGATCCGGCAGTTCCGCAACGACGTAGGCCGTAAGAACGTCCTGTACGTGCACGTCTCCTACGTACCGTACATCGAGGCGGCGGGCGAGCTCAAGAGCAAGCCGACGCAGCACTCCGTGCAGAGGCTGCGCGAGATCGGCATAAGCCCCGACATCATCATCTGCCGCGCGGATAGGCCGATAAGCGAAGGCGTGAGGAAGAAGATCTCGCTCTTCTCCGACACGGAGCTGGAGTCCGTGATCGCCGCGGAGAACGCGAAGACGCTGTACGCGATCCCGCTGGACCTGCACGAGGGATGCCTGGACGACTTGGTCCTCGAAAAGCTCAACCTCCCCGCCCCGCCCCCCGACCTCGCGCGCTGGCGCTCCCTCGTCGAGCGCATAGTCTTGGCTGAGGAGCCCGTGCGCGTCGCCATCGTCGGCAAGTACATAGGTCTTCAGGACGCGTACCTCTCCGTAGTGGAGGCACTCTCGCACGCGGGAGCGGCCCACGACGCGCGGGTGGACATAGATTGGGTGGACGCCGAGGACCTCACGGACGGCGAGGCGGCCGAGGGGCGGCTCTCGGCGGCGGACGGGGTTTTGGTGCTCCCCGGCTTCGGGCCGCGCGGTGTGGAGGGCAAGATCCTCGCCGCGAAGTACGCGCGTGAGAGCGGGATCCCGTACCTCGGCCTGTGCTACGGCATGCAGATGGCCGTAATAGAGTGCGCCCGGCACGGCGTCGGCCTCGAGGGCGCCTCCAGCACCGAAATAGACCCCGAAACCGACCACCCGGTCATAGACATCATGCCCGACCAAGTCGGCGTGGACATGGGCGGCACGATGCGCTTGGGGGCATGGCCCTGCAAGATCTCCCCCGGCACTTTGGCCGCCGAGGTCTACGGGGTAGAGGACAGGGACGCCATCGTCTACGAGCGCCACCGCCACCGCTACGAGGTCAACAACGCCTACCGGGGCGCCTTGGAGGAGGCCGGGATGGTCTTCAGCGGCACCTCCCCCGACGGGCGCCTCGTGGAGATCGCCGAGATGAAGGACCACCCCTTCTTTATCGCCAGCCAGTTCCACCCCGAGTTCAAGAGCCGCCCCCTGCGGCCCCACCCCCTCTTCGACGGCTTCGTCGACGCCTGCCGCAACGCCCGAAAAGGAAAGGCGCAAGCCGAGCCGCAAACCCGAGAAGATGCCCGGGCCGAAGAGAAGGCCACCCGCTGAAGATACGTCCCCGCGGACGCCCACCGTCAGGGGCACCGTCCGACGCGTATCCGCGGCTCCCCACGCTCGCGCTGCTCCCCGCAGAGCCCGCGGGCAGGATCTGCACGATCTCCGCCGGTGCTGCCCTGTTTGAGGCCACTCTCGCCTCGTCGCACCCCTGCGGCGGTCTCGAGGACACGCCGCTCCTTTTTGCGCCGGGCGAGCCACCCTTCGGCGAGCCGCCCCCCGGCGCCAGGTTCTTCTCCCCGACCCGGACGAAGGACCCGGCTTCTCCCACGCAACACCTCTCCTGCGAGGTGCGGGCTCTCGACTCGGCCACCCTTGCCGCGGCACTCGGCGGTCTCCTGCGCTCCGTCGCGGTCCACGCCGCACTGGCGGACGCGGTGCTCGAAGCCCGCGTCCTCCACCTGGCCAAACCTGTGGCACCCCCCGCCCCGCTCGTCGAGGACCTCGCCAGGGACCTGTGGGATGCCGGCTTTCCGGTGCGCTTCGGCCCCTCCTGGACCCCCACTCCCGGTGCCTCCGCCGCGGTCGGCATCGGTGGTCTCGAAGGGGAGATGGAGGCGCTTCTGGCAGGACATCCCGCGTGGCGCCTGGATCACGGGGCCGCTTCGGGGTAACCTTTCCGGTATGGAGCGCGGCTACCAGGACGACAACACCACCTTCGATTCGGCGGCCTTGGCGCTCGGGGAGGAGTTCTCTTGAGGATCGGGGTCGTGCGGGAGATGACGCTCGGAGAAAATCGGGTGGCCCTGACGCCCGCAGCCGTCCACGAGCTGGTGAAGGCCGGCCACCGCGTCTTCGTCGAGAGGGGCGCGGGGGAGGGGGCGTCGCTCTCCGACGAGGAGTACGAAGGGGCCGGCGCGAGGCTCGTCGGGGACGCTGCGAAGGTCTGGGCGGACTCCGAGCTCGTCGTAAAGGTCTTCGGCCCCCTCCCCGAGGAGTACGGGTTCCTGAGGGAGGATTTGACCCTCTTCGCGTTCCTCTCGCTCACGGTGAACCGACGCCTCCTCGAGGCGCTGCTCGGCTCGCGGTGCGCGGCATTCTCGATGGAGACCATCCGGGATGGACGCGGCAACCTCCCGGTGCTCGCGCCGATGAGCGAGATCGCCGGCCGCCTCGTCCCCCAGATCGGGGCCCACCTCCTCCAACGTCCCTCCGGCGGGCGCGGCATCCTCCTCGGGGGCGTCACCGGCGTGCGCTCGGGCCGCGTCGTCATCCTCGGCGCCGGGATCGTCGGCTCGGGGGCCGCGCGCGTCGCCAGCGGCCTCGGCGCCGACGTCGTCGTCGTGGACCGCGACCTGGAGCGCCTTCGCGGGGTCGAAGGCATGCGGTTGCGCAACGTCACGACGCTCGCGGCGAGCAGCATGTCCATACGGGAGGTCGTGCCGGAGGCGGACCTCCTGATCGGGGCCGTCCTCGTCGTCGGCTCGAAGACGCCTCACCTGGTGGACCGAGAGACCGTCGAACGGATGAGGGAGGGCAGCGTGATCGTGGACGTGGACGTGGACCACGGCGGCTCGGTCGAGACCTCCCGCCCCACCACCCTCCTCGACCCAACTTTCGTGGAAGCGGGCGTGACCCACTACTGCGTGAAGAACGTCCCCGCCGCCGTCCCCGTCTCGGCCAGCCACGCCCTCTCGAACGCCCTCCTGCCCCACGCGCAGCGCGTGGCCGGCCGCGGCCTCGTGGACGCCCTGAACGCCAACCCCGGCCTGGCCCGGGGCGTCGCCGTCGTCTGGGGGCGTACGGTAAGCGGCGCTTTGGCCGACGAGTACGGCGTCGAGCACCAGCCCCTGCGCTCCGTCCTCCCCCTGCACGCGGAGGCCCGTTGAGCGACGAGGCGAGCGGCGCAGGCCCGCAGGCGGACCCCAGGGCGAACCCCAGGGCGCGGGCGTTGGAGGGCTTCACGGTCGAGCTCGACGTATACTCGGGGCCGTACGAGGGGCTCCTCGCCCTGATCCTGCGCGACGAGGTGGAGATCTTCGAGGTCCCCCTGCGCGAGCTGGTAGCCCTCTACGCCGACGAGAACCCCTCGGGAACGAGCACCCTCGAACGCGACACCGACTTCGTGGACTCCGCGACCTCACTCGTCCTCCTCAAGGGCCGCGCCCTCGCCTTCGATCCCGAGGGAGAAGAAGACCCCGAAGAGCCCCTCTCCCCACGGGAGCTGGAACGACGCCTCGTCGGCTACCTCAAGATCAAACGCGCCGCCGAACTCCTCAACGAACGCCTCCGCGAGAACGCCGGCTTCTACCCGTCGGCGCACTTCCTGCCCCCTCGTCCCGGCAAGCTGCGCGTGGACCGAAAAAAGCTTGCGGCAGCGGCGAAGCGGGCATTCTCGCGCACCGCGGAGCCCGAGACGCGACACCTCGGGCCGATCACCGTTACGGTCGGGGAGCTGGCCGCCCTGATCCGCTCGTCCCTGGTCGAGGCCAACGGTAACCCGGTGCGCTTCGAGGACCTTGTACGCGGCATGGACCGGCTGCGAGCCGCCGTCGCCTTCACCGCCGCCCTCTCGCTCGCCTCCGAGGGGAGCCTCACCCTCCGCCAGACCGAGCCCTTCGGCCCCCTGACCCTCGACCCGGCAGCCAGGACCAAGTGAGCGCCGCCGCCCGCCCCGCCGCCCTGATAGAGGCCGTGCTCTTCGCGAGCCCCCATCCCGTCCCCCTCCCCACTCTCCTCTCCGCCACGGGTCTCGCGGAGGGTGAGTCGCGAAGGGCGCTGGAGGACTTGAAGGGCCGCTACTCCCCGGAGGCTTCCGGCATCGTGCTGCGTGAGGCGGCCGGAGGATACCAACTCGCTACGAACCCGCTCTGCGCCGAAGCCGTGGAGCGCCTGCGCGAGGAGGCCCGTCCCGCCCCGCTCTCGGGGGCCGCCCACGAGGTCCTCGCCTGCGTCCTCTACCTCGGTCCCACCACGCGCGCCGCCGTCTCCACGGTGCGCGGCGTAAACTCCGACGCCGCCGTGCGCGGCCTCCTGGAACGCGGCCTCCTGGCGGAGAAGGGACGCGACCTCGAAAGCCCCGGCGCCCCCGCCCTCCTCGACGTCACCGACGACTTCCTCATCGCCGCCGGCGCGAAGAACCGCGACGACTTCCCGTCCCTCGAAACCCTCGTAGACGAGACGGAGCTCGCCCGCGTCCGCGAACGCCTCGCAAGCGCGACCCCCGAAGCGAACGCCGGTGTACGGGCAAACGACCCGGGAGCGGACCTCTGACCCCGATGCGTCTGCAGGCTTTTCTCGCCCGCGGCGGGGCAGCCCCGTCGCGGCGCAAGGCGGAGGCCGCCATCTCCGCGGGCCGCGTCCGCGTGAACGGACGGACCGCCCATCTCGGCGAGAGCGTCGAACCCCGCTTCGATCTCGTCCTGCTCGACGGCGAGCCCGTCCACCTCCCCGAACAGCACGCCTCCTTCGCCCTGAACAAGCCGGCAGGCTACCTGACCGCCATGCGCGACGACCGCGGCCGGAAGACCGTCGCCGACCTCATGCCCGAAGACGTCCCCGGCCTCGTCCCCGTCGGCCGCCTCGACGCCGCGACCACCGGACTCCTGATCCTCACCAACGACGGTCGCCTCGCCAACCTCATCGCCCACCCCTCCTCCGCAACAGAAAAGGAGTACGAGCTGACCCTGAAAAACCCGGTCCCCCAAAAAGCCATCGCCGCCCTCGCGAAAGGCCCCGACCTCGAAGACGGCAAGATGCTCCGCCCATACCTTTCTAACCTCGCCCAAGACCGCCAGACCACCTCCCTCAACCTCACCATCCACGAAGGTCGTAACCGCATAATACGTAGGGCGTGCGCGGCGGTTGGTTTGGACCTGCTCCGCTTGAGGCGCGTGCGCGTGGGGCCGGTGCGGTTGGGGGATCTCCCGGAGGGTAAATTTCGGTCGCTGACTGCGCAAGAGCTGGAGGGGTTCGGGTGAGCGCTGATTCTCGCGGGGGGGCCGCCACGCGGCCGGTGCGCGGTGTCCCCGGGGTGGACTTCGGCGTCGAGGACGTGCGGGGCACGTTCCCCGAGGAGGTGGAGATACGCCCGTTGGGGGGGCGGCCGGTGGACGCTACGGTGCGGGTACCGGGTTCCAAGAGCATCACGAACCGCGCCCTGATACTCGCCGCCCTCGCCGATGGGACCTCCACGATCGAGAACCCACTCTTCAGCGACGACTCCTACCATCTGATGGACGCCCTCGTCCGCCTGGGGTTGCGCGTCGAGGCCGATCGCGACGTCGGGACCATCGTCGTCGGGGGCGGGGGTGGCGCCATACCCGCACGCGAGGCCGACCTGTTCGTCGGGAACGCCGGGACCGCCGCGAGGTTTTTGCCGCCGGTGCTGGCTTTGGGAGAAGGGCCCTACACTGTGGATGGGGTGCCAAGGATGCGTGAGCGTCCCGTCCGCGACCTCGTCGAGGCGATGCGCGCTCTGGGCGCGGAGGTCGGGTACGCCGGCGAGGAGGAGGGCAGGTTCCCGCTCGTCGTGGGCGGCGGCGGTCGCGGTCACTCCGGCTTGCGGGGTGGCGAGGCGCGGGTGCGGGGGACGGAGAGCAGCCAGTTCCTCAGCGGGCTACTCATGGCCGCCCCGTACTCCGACGAACCCGTGACGCTGCGGGTGGAGGGTGGGCTCGTCTCCAGGCCCTACGTCGGCATCACCGCCGGCCTGATGCGCGACTTCGGCGTCGAGGTGGCGGAAGAGGGCGGCGCTTTCGCGGTGCCGAAGGGCGTCTACCGGGCACGCCCGTTCGCGGTCGAGCCCGACGCCTCGGGGGCCTCGTACTTCTTCGCGGCGGCGGCCCTGACCGGGGGACGGGTCGAGGTACCCGGGCTCGGTAGAGGGGCGTCGCAGGGGGACGTTCGCTTTGTGGAGGTTTTGGGGGAGATGGGTTGTGCCGTGGAGGTCGGGGACGGAGGGGTCGAGGTGCGCGGACCGGGAGCGGGGCGGTTGCGGGGCGTGAGCGTGGACATGAACGACATCTCGGACACTATGATGACGCTCGCGGCGATCGCGCCGTTCGCCGAGGGGCCGACCACCATCGAGAACGTCGCGCACACCCGCCACCAGGAGACCGACCGTATCGCCGCCGTCGTCGCCGAGCTTTCGCGTCTGGGCGTGCGTGTCGAGGAGCGGCCGGATGGGCTGAAGGTGTGGCCCACCGACGCCGTGGAGCCGGCCCTCGTGCGCACCTACGGCGACCACCGCATGGCGATGGCCTTCTCGCTCGTGGGCCTCGAAGCCCCAGGCATCCGCATCCAACAACCGTCCTGCGTCACCAAGACGCTCCCCGAATTCTTCGATCTCCTGGGGTCTTTGTAGTGACCACCGGCGGGTTCCTGGCGGGCCATCCGGTATACTGCCGGTTCGGATGGGTGGACTTCTGGTAGCCATGGACGGGCCGGCGGGGAGCGGGAAGAGCTCGGTCGCGCGGGCCGTCGCCGAGAGGCTCGGGCTGGTCAATCTGAACACCGGCGCCACCTACCGGGCGGTGGCGCTCGCGGCGCTGGAGGGGGGCGTGGACCTGGAGGACGGCGCCGCGCTCGCCGCGCTGGCCGGGGGCGT
>JADDPV010000290.1 GCA_016781705.1 Rubrobacter sp. | reverse complement strand
CGACGTACGGCCAGTGGCAGGTCCAGCTTTTCGCCCTGATCCTGCAGAAGGCCCGCGTCGGCCTGTACAGCGAGATCGAGCCGGACGCCGTCCGCCGCGTCCACATCGAGCCGGTCGCCGACATCACGGCGCGCGTCCGCGAAGAGCTGACCCGGATCGGCGAAGACGCCCCGATCGCCGTCCTCCCCGAGGGCCCGATGACGGTCCCGTACCTGGAACGCGCCGAGGCCCGAGCCTAAGGAACTCACCGCGACGACCAGCCGAGGAGCGTCCGGCTGACGAGGTCGGCCGCGTCCTGCTGGACGAAGTGCCCCGCCCCGGGGACCGTGACTAGGGTCAGGTCCCCGTCCACCCAATCCCAGGTACCGTTCAGGGCGCCGGGGAGCAGGTACGGGTCCTGCAGGCCGTGGATCACGAGCACCGGCCCCCGCACCCTGGCCGAAACATCGGGCGGCCCGACCGCCGCGTAGGGCTCGCGAGGATAATGCCGCTTGTAGTAATAAAGCATCGCCTCGAAGTCCGAGCGCTCGAAGGCCTCCACGTAGCGGGGCCTTGCCTCCGGGTCGGAGACCCAGCGGGCTAGCACCTCGGCGTCGAGGTCCTCGTGCGCCCCCTCCTCCTGAAACCGGCGCGTGTACGCGCTCGCCTCGCGCTGCGCGGGGTTCCCGGCGAGCTCGCGGGTCAGGCCGGTGAGGTGCGGGAGGTTGAGGATGGCGAGCCCCTCGGTCATCCCGGGGAAGCGGGTGGCGAACTGCCAGGCCAGCGCGCCGCCCCAGTCGTGTCCGACGATGGCGGCGCTCTCGTATCCCTCCTCGCGGATGACGGCGGCGATGTCCCCGAGGAGCGCGCGCATGCCGTAGTGCTCGATCCCCTTGGGCTTGTCCGAGAGGTTGTAGCCGCGCAGGTCGGGGGCGGCGACGCGGTAGCCACCTGGATCCCCGGCGAGCGCCGCCATCCCGTAGCGCCACGTGTACCAGAAGTCCGGGAAGCCGTGGAGCATGACGACGAGCGGCCCCTCACCGAGGGCCGCGTAGTGAATCCTCACCCCCTCGTTCTCCGCATAGCGGTGCTCCACGCGGTCGTCGAAGCCGGAGAGGTCGGCGGTCGACGGGGCGGGAGGCGGCGAGGGCCTGGGGAATCCTCCCGGGATTTCTCCCATCAGCCCTCCCGTGGGCGGAGGACGACCTTGCCCCGGTTCAGGCGCCCTTCGAGGTGGCGGTGTGCGTCGGCGGCCTCCCCCAGTCCGAAGGTCCGGTCCACGTGGATCTTCAGGTCGCCCCCGACCACGAAACCCGCCAGCTCCGCGAGGTCTTCCCTGGGGTCGTAGCCGAGGCGCCGGATAAGGTTGTTGACCTGGAAGCCGTAGATCGCCACGTTCTTCGGGTAGAAATCGCGGGTGTCGATCGTGCTGCTCTCCAACGCCACGTTCGCCAGGGAGACCACGCGCCCGCCGTGTCCGGCCGCCTTCAGGCTCTCCCCGAACCGGGCTCCCCCGACGGTGTCCAGCACCACCTCCGCGCCGGCCCCGCCGAGAAGCTCCGTCACGCGGTCCACGACGCTCTCGTTGGAGTGGTTCACGCCGTGGTCCGCGCCGTTCTCCAGGACCCAGGCGACCTTCTCGTCCGAGCCGGCGGTGGCGATCACGGTCGCGCCCGCCGCCTTCGCGAGCTGCACGGCCACGTCCCCGACCCCGCTCGCCGCCGCCCACACGAGGACCGTCTCGCCCGGCTCGACCCGGGCCAGGCGCCGCAGGCAGTAAAAGGCCGTGAGCGGGGCGACGGGGAGGGTGGACGCAACATCCATCCCCAGGCCCTCCGGCACCCGGACGACGTGCCTCGCGGGGGCGACGGCGTACTCGGCGTAGAAACCCGGCCTGCCACCGAAGGCGAACACGCGGTCACCGGGGCTCACCTCCGTCACGGAAGCCCCGACCTCCCGCACGACGCCGCTCCCTTCCAGCCCCGGCACTATGGGAGGCTGGCCGGCGGCGTGGTAGCCGCCGCTCCTGGTAAGGACGTCGGCCCGGTTCACCCCGGCGGCTTCGAGCTCGATCAGGACCTCGCCCTCCTCGGGTTCGGGGCGCGGAACCTCCGCCGGGTTCAGCACTTCGGGACCGCCGAATTTCTTCACAAGCGCGGCCCTCATGATCTCGCTCAAAGTTTCCCCCCTTCGCCTACCCGGGCGGCCCTGGAAGCCTTCCCGCCGGTCTCCTCCCGGAAGATCATGCACGTCGTCGTCGCGTGGCCGTAGAGCTTTCCGGCCTCGTCGAGGAGGCGGGCTTCCGCGGTGGCGAGGCGGCCCCCGACGTGGATCGTCTTCCCCTCGCACAGAATCCGCCCGGTCCGTACGGTAATGGGCCTGAGGAAGTTGACCTTGAGCTCGACGGTGGTGTACCCGACGCCCGCCGGGAGCATCGTATGCACGGCGCAGCCCATCGCGGAGTCGAAGAGCGTGGCGGCGAGGCCGCCGTGGACGGTGCCGATGGGGTTGTAGTGGTACTCGGCGGGGACGCACTCGAAGACGACGCGCCCCTCCTCGATCTCGTGAAACCCGAAGCCCATGAGGTCGGCCATGGGGACGCCGGAGAGCTCACCACGGGAAATCGCGCGCAGAAACTCCAGCCCGCTCATCTCCCCCGCCGCCCCGGCGCCCACGAGCGGGTCCTGCCAGCTTACGGTACGGCTACGCTCCGCGCCCACCTAGCGCCCCCTCCCTGGCTCGGCGTCCCCGGCGACCGGGCGCGAGAGCGAACGGAGGTAAGCTTCCAGGTGCCCGACCGCCCTCTCCATGTGCGCAGGATCTTCGTGGAGCCGGCTGAGCATCACCGCGCCCTCCAGCGTCGCCACGACCACGCTCGCCACCTCCCGGGGGTCGGTTCCTTCTTCCAGCTCCCCGCTCGCCACGCCCTCCTTGACGATGCTCCCGACGAGCCGGAGCCAGTCCGTCGCCGCCCCCCTCGCCCTCTCCTTGAGCGCGGGGTGCGCGTCGTCCGCCTCCACGGCGGTGTTGAGCACGGGGCAGCCGCCCCTCACAGGCGGTTCTTCGACCATGCCCCCGAGCACGCCGACGACGGCGAGAAGCTTCTCCATGGCCCCCGTCCGGCCATCGAGAGCAGCGTCGAACCGCTCGCGCATCACGCCGGCCGAATAGTCGAAGGCGGCGAGGGCCAGCTCTTCCTTGCTGCCGAAGTGGTTGTAGATGCCGCCCTTCTCCAGGCCCGTCTCGCGTACGAGGTCGCCCATGGAGGAGCCGAAGTACCCCCTCGTATTGAAGACGGGTGCTGCGCGCTCGACGATTCTGCGCCGCGTCCTCTCGCCCTTCGTCCTCACGGCGTCCTCACGCCCCCGGGGCGTCCACGATCGCCAGGGTGCAGCGCGAGACGCACACGGGCTTGTCCCCCTCGTCCCGGATCTCGACCTGCCACACCTGGCTGCCCCTCCCCCGATGCACCGGCCTCCCCACCGCGGTAAGCGTCCCCGACCTCTTCGGCCTGAGGTGGCTCGCGTTTATTTCCGAGCCGAACGCCCCCTTACCGGGCGCGCAGTTGAGCCACCCCCCAATGGTCGCCACCGACTCCGCCAACACCACGCTCACCCCGCCGTGCAAGAAACCGAGCGGCTGGTGGTGCCTCGCGTCCACCGGCATCGTCGCCACCACCTCCTCGGGCTCCAAAACCGTGAACTCAATGCCGAGGTCCTTCGTTACGCCCCCGCGCTCCATCATCTCTTCGACGTCCACGACCCTCCTCAAAACCGCGCCAACCCTAAAAACAGACCGATCGGTCCGATACTACACGGTTCTGCATCCGGGGTCCACCGGGTAGGGCCTTCAGGACCTCCTGTAGCCCTGGACTTGCGGCTCAGCTCGTGCCGGACCGAGAGGTTGGGATGGGGTCCGGCCGCGTCGGGTGTCGTCGAGGTGTCCCCGGTTGGGGACCGTCTTCGGGTGGAGCCGGGAGACCTGCGGGATGCCGCTCGTTCGGGCCCTTGGCGGGCTCGAGGGACCGGGGGTTACTCGCGGTCGGCGTCGCTTGCGGGTTTTCCGCCTTTAGAGGGCCTCTTCGTGACGGCGGCCAGGATGGCGAGGAGGGCGCAGAGGGCCAGGATCAGGAAGGCATCCGAGAAGGGTGCGGCGCCGGGGTCTGCGGCGTGGAAGGGGTTGATGGCGCGGGTGTCCGGGGAGCGGGCGGCGAGGAAGGAGCCGACGATCGCGGGTCCCGCGCCGCCGCCGAGAAAGAAGAGCATCTGGTAGATGCCGAGGCCGACCCCGATCTCCTCGCGCGGGAGCGTGGCCGCGGTGGCGTTGGTGTTCGGGGAGGAAAACCCGGCGAAGCCCACCCCGACGCCGAGCATCCCGAGCATCACGACGAGGTAGGAGCCCCCCGCGCCGAAGGTCGAGAGGGCGAGGAGGGAGAGAAACAACACGAGGAGCCCGAGCAGGATCGGGGTTCTGGGGCCGACACGGTCCGAGACCCTGCCCACGATCGGGGAGAGGAGGGCGACGGCAGCGGCCCCGGGCGCGAGCGCCAGCCCGGCCGCGCCGGCCCCGAGCCCGTTGACCTCGAGCAGGAGGAGCGGCACGAAGACGATGCTCGTCAGGTTCGCAAGCATCCCGAAGAAGCCCACCGCGGAACACGCGAGGTACGAGCCGTTCGCGAGGAGTGTGGGGGAGACGAAGGGCGCCGGGACCCTCGTTATGCGCCGGGCGAAGGCCGCGCCGCAGAGCAAGGCCGCAACCCAACATCCCCAGAGCAGCGGGGAGTAGAAGCCCAAAGACTGACCCTCCGTAACGACGAAGAGCGCGAGTCCGGCGGTGAGCGCGAGAAGCAGGCCGCCCAGCGCGTCGAAGGATCCGCCCCCCTCGGGTGGTGTCTCGGGCAGGACGCGCAGCGCGGCGGGGACGAGCAGGATGCCCAGGGAGAGCGTCCCGTAGAAGAGGGCGTGCCAGCCGGCGAACTGTACGACCGCCCCGCCCACGACCGGGCCGATAGCGCCCCCTACCCCCACGCTCGAGACGATGAGGCCGAGAGCGCCGCCCCGCTGGCCCGGGGGCAGGAGACGGGCGACGGAGGTGCTGGAGAGCGCCGGGATCGCGGCGCCTCCCGCGGCCTGGAGCATTCGTCCCGCGACCAGGACCAGAAGGCTCGGTGCGAGCGCGCAGACGAGGGAACCCAGGGCAAAGACCGCGAGGCCCACGCAGAAGATCCTTCGCAAGCTGTAGACGTCGGAGAGGCGTCCGTAGAGCGGGACCCCGACGGCGAAGACGAGGAGGTAGCCGGTGATCACCCACCCCGCCTGCGCCTCCGTCGCCCCGAACTCCTCCCCTATCGTTGGCAGCGCCACGTTCGTCATCGAGCCGTTCATCACGATCACGAACACCGCAAAGGCGACGACCGCCAGCAGCGCCCGAACCGGGAACTTCGGGGCCGCCCCCATAGGCTCTGTGTGCGCGGGACGCTCCATACGGAGGACCATTCTCGCACCCATGCGGGGGAGATCGGTAAAAGACGCCGAAGAGATTCGCCCCCGGATCTAGGGCTCGGGCGTCCTACGCCTGTAGTCGAAGCCGTCGATGGCGCGTGCCACGCGCAGCACGTCCGCGACGCCGAAAGGCCTGGGGACGAAAGCGCGGATGCCGGGGGCCAGAGCCCCGTGCAGGGCCCCGGGTCCCCCGGAGAGGCCATCCAGCGCGTCGGCTACGTCGCGCGCCTCGAGGACGTGCAGCCCGTCCCCGGCCCCCGCGAAGAGGAGCACCGGCGCCTCCGAAGCCGACGGTGGCCCGTCCACCAATTCGTACCCCTCGCCGAGCAGCGCGTGCTCGATGGCGACCCTCAAACGGGGGTGCGGCTCCGCGACCACCGCCCGCCGGCCCGCAGGCATTAGAGCCGGCATGTTTGCCGGGGACGCATTACGTTCCGTCTGACGGGATACCGGGAAGGGGTGCTTCCCGGGGTAGCGGGGCGCGCCCCCGCCCGGGATGGAGAGGGCGATGCGGCTCAACCGGGGTAGGCTCTCTCGCAGTCGTCGGCGACGAGGTCCACGAAGTCGACGCTCGCTACGTCCTCGCCGGGGCCGCAGCTTACGAGGTCCCGCTCCCCGTCGCTCGCCTCCACGAAGTCGTCCCCGTCGCCCGAGAGGAACTTGTCGGAGCCCTCACCACCGTAGAGCTCGTCCTTGCCGCCGAGGCCCTCGACCCTCTCGTCCCCGTCCGATCCATGCAGCACGTCATCCCTTCCGGAGCCCTCAACCCCCGAGGCCAGCGCCCCCGCGACCGTCGGGGCCATCAGCAGCAGACCGACGGAGACGAGCAACACCCCGCCCACCAGTGGGACGTCCCGCGTCCCCAGGCCCGCGGTACTCCCCGGGCGCCGGGAACGGCGTACCTCTCCTTCGTCAAGCTCACGGCGTGCTCCTCCTGTCGTAGGGGTGTGGGAGACGGGGGCGAACGATGCATCGAGGTGTGGCGCGCTGCTCCATACCTGCCGGAATTGTAGGGGGACGTCTCGCGCCCGTGGTTAAAGGGGCGAAACATCGGGTTTAAGGTTGGTTAAACCGGCGGACGGCCAGGATACTCAAACCGTACGTCCGTGAGCCTCGCCCGGGTGTGGCGCGAGTTTGCACCGTTTTTTAACGAGGCGTTTACGCACGTGAAACCTGGGCAGTGGCTCGGGTCCCTAGTATAGGCGGCGGTTACGACGGTCGAACTTAGGAGGTACCCGTGTCGAAGAACGGTCCGGACGTGCAGAGGATCAAGCAGGAGAAGCGCGATCTGGTTCAGGATCCAGCCCCCGCCGGTATGACGCGGCGGCGCTTTCTGACCTTTCTCGGGGCGGGCTCTGCGGCCCTCACCGCCGGTAGCACGGGCGTCCTGGCCGGCTGCGCCGAAGGCCAGCAGGGGAGCGGCGCCGAGGAGAACGCCGGCGCCGCGGCGCAGGGGCAGGCCGGTAGCGGTGACTCCCCGACGTTCTTCAAGCCCATAGAACCGAGCGACGCGGACGAGTTGGTCGTGCCCGAAGGCTTCCGGTACGAAATCGTCCGCAAGTGGGGCGACGAGGTGGCGCCGGGCACGCCCTACGGCTACAACAACGACTTCGTCGCCTACCTCCCCATAGACGCCCTGGAGGGCGGCGACAACAGCGAGGAGGGGCTCTTGTACGTCGGCCACGAGTACCCCGACGCCAAGTGGGTCTCGGACTACAGAGACCCCGAGAGCGCGACGACGAAGACTCCCGAGCAGATAGCGCGGGAGAAGGCCTCCGTCGGTGGCTCGGTCTTTCTCGTCCGAAAGGAGGGGGATTCCTGGGCCTTCGTCGAGGACGATCGCTACAGCCGCCGCATCGACGCGACGACGCCGATGGACGCGACGGGGCCGGCCGCGGGGTCCGAGGAGGTCGGCGGCGCCCGGGAGTTT
>JADDPV010000288.1 GCA_016781705.1 Rubrobacter sp. | reverse complement strand
CGGCGGCCGGGAAGGTCTTCTTGCACCACATGCCCGAGGACCAGCGGCGCCGTCTGCTCGGGAAGCCGCTGCAACGCTACACCGAGAACACTATCGTGGGTCCCGCCATACTCGAAGACGGACTTCGGACCGGCCAGAGCAAGGGTTACTGGTACACGGTCGAGGAGCTCGAGGCCGGGCTCAACGGGATCGCCGCTCCTATCCGTTGCGCTGAGGGCGCGGTCGTGGCCGCCGTGAGCGTCTGGGGACCGGCCTTCCGGCTTCCGGAGGAGTCCTTCGAGGAGGTCGCCGATCTCGCCAGGGAGGCCGCGGCGGAGATCTCGCGCTGCCTCGGCTTCCGCGCCTAGGCTGGGTCCGCCCCTCTTCTACCCGGGAGACCCGAGGGCGAGGACCCACCTTTCATTCAGGGGGAGCCGTGTAGGTCGAGGATGGGCCACCCCGATGCTTCGGCGTGGGCCAGCAGGATAGGGTCCGCGTTCACCGCGACCGGATGATCGACCTGTCGTAACAAGGGCAGGTCGTTGTGGGAGTCGCTGTAGAAGTAGCTTCCCTCGAGGGTTCGGCCGCTGCCCCGCAACCACTCTTTCAAGCGCGTAACTTTGCCCTCCTTGAACGTGGGCGTGCTCGAGACCCGGCCGGTGTACCGACCGTCGACGCACTCCAACTCGATGGCGAGGAGGTTGGGTACCCCGAAGTATTCGGCGATGGGCCCGGTGACGAAGTCGTTGCTCGCGGTGATGATGGCCGGCTCGTCTCGGGCCACGCGGTGCTTCTCCACGAGGGCCATCGCCGCCGGCGTGATCATGGGCTCGATGCGCGTCCTCATGAACTCTTCGTGCCACCGCCGCAACTTCTCCGGCGGGTGCTCCATGAGGGGCCTGAGTTGGTGCCTGATCTGTTCGTAGATGTCAAGGGTCCCGGCCAGGTACTCGCCGTAGAGACGGTCGTTCTCGGCGCGGAACTCCTCTTCGTCCACCGCGCCTATCTCGATGAGGAATTCGCCCCAAGCGTGCTCGCTGTCGCCGGCCAGCAGGGTGTTATCCAGATCGAAGAGGGCCAGGGCCATGGGCTACGGAGCGACCCGGAGCCTGCGGACCACGCCGTCGGTCGTAACCGCGACCACGTCGTTCTCCCCGACGGGTGCAAGGGGCGCAGCTACGGGGGCTTCGAGCCGGGCGACGACGGCCGCTTCTCCGGAGGCGGGGTCTATACGGTAGATCCTCCCTCCGCAGGTCCCCTGCAGGATGCCCCGCCCGGTAATCGTCGGGCCGGAGACGACCACAGACCCCGACTTCCGGTAGGGGCCCATCGCCAGCAACGCCTCGTCCGCAAGCTCTGTGCGCCAGGTCGTCCTCCCGGTCGCCGCGTCCAGACGGTAGACCGTCCCGGCCCCCGACGTGGCTATGACACCGGTCGCGTCCGGAGGAGTAGTCAGCGCCGGACGCCCCGCCGTAAAAACGGCGTCGACCTGGGCCTCCCAGCGGCGCGCGCCGGAGAGCGCGGAGAGCTTCTCCGCGAGGCCGCCGAAGCGGATGGTGTAGGCGTGCTCGCCGTCCGGGTCGGCCAGAAAAGCCGCCATGGGTGCCAACAAGGGCTCGTCGCCGCTCGACCATCGGGTCTTCCCGGTGCGGGGGTCCAGGCCCCAGGTGTTCGGGGACTGGTCCATGAAGCCCAAGAGCAGGGTATCTGCCTGGATTACCGGGTGGGCGACCGGTATGTAGTTCTCGGGCTTGCCGAGGTCGGCGCGCTCCCAAACCACCTCTCCTGTGGCGAGGTCCAGAGCCTGGAACACGACCACGTCGCCGACGAAGACCAGATCCTCGTGAATCAGCGGTTCTTGGTACACCCACATGTGCAGCGGGTCCCCGACCTGGTGATGCCAGAGTCTCTCACCGCTCGACGGGTCGAGCGCGAGGACCTCACCGGATACGGATGTGAGAACCACGACGCCGGAGGAACCTTCTCCTCCCGGCGCGTACGCCGTCCCGGCCCGGACGGTCGAGGCGACACTGGCACGCCACATCTCCTCTCCGGTCGCGGCGTCGAGCGTGAGCACCCCGCCCTCCGGATCATCCTCGTTCCCCCACGCGGCGAAGACCGTATCCCGCACCCCTTCGCCCGCCGGAAGGGCCGCAACGACCGGCCTCGCCATGTGGGCGGCTCCGGGTAAGCGTATCGACCAGACGTCACCGGGGACGCGGGTTGGCGGGCGCATGGTAGCGCGCGTGCCCGCCTCCGGCAAGGAGATCATGGGGCTGCTCCTGGTCAGCGTCCGCACCTCGAGGTCTGCCCCGTCCCACGTACACAGGCGGTACTGCGGGGGGGTGAAGTCGCAGGAGCCGAACGTGGCGTTGCCGGTGTTGGCGTGGATCTGCCCGCCGTCCGTCACCGTGCGGCACGTGTGCCAGTGCCCCGAGAAAGATCCCAGGAGACGGACATGGGGGGCCGCCCGGCGCAGCCGCGCGAAAAAGTCGCGCTTCATCTGATCGTGGACGAGCAGCACGACCGGCGTGCCCTCGGGCTGGGCGGCGAGGTCGGCATGGAGCCACTCCTCTTGCAAAGCGCGATCCTCGCCGAGGCGGTGGCTGAACCAGTCGATCGCCGCGAAATGCACCCCGCCATATTCCATCGACCACCAGCGGGGCCCGACCCCCGCCTCGTCGTAGCGGGTCGTCGTCCCGGTGGACATCCCGAAGGAGTCAACGGGCCTGTCGTCGGGGCGCGGCTCGTAGCGGTGGCCGTAGTGGTCGTGGTTGCCGGGGAGGACCTCGACGGGTACGGGCGAGGCCTCGAGAACCTCCCTCAGGGCGCCGTACTCCGAAGGGACACCCCGGTCGGTGAGGTCGCCGGTGGCCGCGACGAACGCCACCCCACGACCGTCCGGCGTCGGCAGGGAGGAGATCTCCTCGAGCAGGGCCGCGACGTCCCCGGCGGTGGAGACCGGCCGGTACACCCTGTTGCCCGCGGCGTCGAGGCCGAAGGGGCTGTCCGGGAACTCCCGGTACGCGGGTTCTTCGTCTACGCCGAGGTGCAGGTCCGTGACCTGCACGAACGCGAACGGCACCGGTTGCTCGACGGGCTGCAGGGTAAAGTCGTAGCGCGTCCTCCCGTCGGCGACGCGATGGAACCAGGCGGCGGTGGTGAACCCGGCCGGGCGGGTCACGAAGACATAGCCGGACCCGCCGGCGGCCAGCTCGAAACCGCCGCCCGCGTCCGTGCGCCGGACCGCGCGCCCGTTCGAGACGAGCACCCCGGGGAGGGGCTCGCCGGTGCTCGCGTGGACGCGGCCCGTGAGCGCCGTCAGACCGCCTGGACCCTCTTCCTGCGGGCGGTGCCTCACTTCCCGTTCAGGGGGAGCACCTGCGCGCTGCTGCCGTCGAACCGGGCCGAGACCCGGTCGCCCAGCGCCAGCGCGCGGGCCGTCCGGCTTGGCAGGTCGGCCGTGAGGGCGCCGTCGCCGTTCGAGGAGATCTTCAGCCGGGTTACGGGACCGAGGAACGAGTGGCCGATGATGCGTCCTTCCAGCGCCCCGTCCGGGGCAGGGCCGTCCCCGTCGAACCCCGAGAGCTCGACCGTCTCCGGGCGGACGAGGACGAGCACCCTCTCCCCGGGGCTGCAACCTGCTACGGCGTCCACCTCGAGGCGCCGGCCGTCGTACTCGACCTGGCCGGGCCCGACGACCGTCGCCTCCAGGCGGTTCATCGTGCCGATAAACTCGGCCACGAACGGGGAACCGGGCTCGCCGTAGATCTCGGGCGGCGTCCCGACCTGCTCGAGGCGCCCGTCCGAGAGGACGGCGACCCTGTCCGAGACCGCGAGCGCCTCCTCCTGATCGTGGGTGACGAACATGGTGGTGACGCCAAGCTCTGTCTGGACCCGCCGGATCTCCTCCCGCAGCTGCACCCGTACCTTGGCGTCGAGCGCCGAGAGCGGCTCGTCGAGCAGCAGCACCTCGGGCTCTATGGCCAGGGCTCGCGCCAGGGCGACCCGCTGCTGCATGCCGCCGGAGAGCTGGTGGGGGTAGCGATCCGCGGCGTGCGAGAGGCCGACTATCTCCAGGAGCTCCCCAACCCGCCGCGAGCGCCTCTCCGCCGACTCGCCGCGCACGCGCAGACCAAAGCCCACGTTCTCTTCGGCCGTCATGTTCGGGAAGAGGCTGTAGGCCTGAAAGACCATCCCCATGTTGCGCTTGTTCGGGGAGATCCTCGAAATGTCCTTGCCGTCTAACAGTATCCGCCCTTCGGTTGGCTTCTCGAACCCGGCGACGAGCCTTAGGGCCGTCGTCTTACCGCACCCGGAGGGCCCGAGGAGCGAGACGAACTCCCCGGCTTCGAGCTCCAGGCTCAAATCCTCCAGCGCCCGGACCTCGCCGAAGGCCTTGGTCAGGTTTTCCAGCTGCACGGTCGCCATTCTTACCTCGCTCCTCCGATCTGCGCCTGCCCTCTGCCGGCGCGCCTGCCGATCGCCAGCAAGCCCATCATGGTGATCCAGGTCATCGCGAAGCTGATGATCGTCAAGGCCGCCGCCGGGTTCGCCTGCGTCTCCCCGACGTAGGCGATGTAGACGGCGAACGCGTTGAAGAGCATCAGGCTCGCCATCGTGTACTCTCCCATGATGATCGCCAGGGTCAGGAACGCCCCACTGAGAAGCGCGACCCGGATGTTCGGCACGATGACCCGCAAGAGGATCGTCCCCCACCCTGCCCCTAAAGACTGCGACGCCTCGGTCAGGGTGTGGATGTTGATCGCCTGCATACCTGCGTCCACCGACCGGTAGACGTAAGGCAGCGCGTGGATGACGTACCCGCAGAGGAGGATCACGGGCGTCGCCACGAACCACGAAGGCGCCCCCCTATACAAAGCGAGCAGCCCGATTACCAGCACGATGGGGGGCACCACGAAAGGCAGGATCGAGATGAAATCCATCACAGGCAGCAGCCTTGGCAACCTCAGCCGCGCCCAGTAAACCGTCGGGACCAGCAGCAAGAGCGAGAGCACGATGGTCCCGATGGCCATCTTGAACGAGAACCAGATGCTCTGGCGGAACAGCGGATCGGTGAGGATGTATTTGTATGGGCCGAACCCGTATTCGTCCCTCCCCTCCTGAAGGCTGAACTGCAAGGTCGCCAGGAGCGGGATCAGGAAGTACATGGCCCCGAGGACGAGCCAGAGGAGCTTGAACCACGAAACGTTCCTCACTGCGTCCACCTCGCCGCCCGGCGCTGCAACAGCGAGTAGACGGCGACAGAGACGGCGACCACCACGATCATGCCGAGCGCGAGCGCGTAGCCCTGCCCCGGGTTCGCCAGGACGTCCCCCCGTACGAACTGCCCGATAAGGACAGGCACCACGCCCACGTTGCCCGCGGTCAGGGCGTAGGGGGTGGCGTAGGCGGCGAAGGCGTTGGCGAAGAGCAGGATCATAGCGCCGAGGATCGAGGGCATGAGGATCGGCAGCCCCACGTAGCGCCAGTACTGACCGGAGGAGGCGCCGAGGTTGCTCGCCGCCTCCTTCCACTCCCGCCTGAGCCCGTCTATCGCCGGGGCGATGACCAGGACCATGAGTGGTATCTGGAAGTACAGGTAGATGAGCGCGAGCCCCGTGAAGGTGAACAGCGAGAACCCGCGGTCGTACAGGTCGAGGCCCACGGTCTCGCTAAGGAACTGGGTGACGACGCCCGTGGTCCCCAGGGTGGCTATGAACGCGAAGGCCAGGGGAACCCCCGCGAAGTTCGCGGCCACCCCGGAGAACGTCGTGAGGAGCGGCCTGACCCACCGCGGCGTCCCCCCGGTGAGCGCCGCGTACGCCAGAAGCCCCCCAAGGATGCCCCCGAGGAACGCCGTCAAAGCGCTGAGGCTGATGCTCGTCCAGTAGGCGCTAAGGAACTGCCCCTGAAAGAGGCTGCGCACGTTCTCGAAGGTGAACCCGCCCGCCTCGTCCTGGAAGGCGCCCATGACCAGCCGGACGGACGGTAGCAGAAGGAAAAGGGTGACGAACGCGAAGAACGGTACCACCCCGAGCCACGTCGGCGACCGCCACCAGGGACGCTTGCGGGCGGGCCCCCGTTGCTTCTTGGGGGTCTCCAGTGCGGTGCTCAAGCCTTACCCTCCCACCTTCGGGCCCCACTCCTCGCTGATCTGGGCCGTCGCGGCGTCGGTCTGCTTCTGGGTTGGGAACTCGATGTTCTTGTAGGCCTCCGGGGGCGGGAGCTTGTCCAGGAGGTTCTGGGGGATCACGCCGCGCTCCGTCATGTCCTGGAAGCGGGCCGGATGCGAGTAGCCCTCGAGCCACAAGAGCTGCCCCTCGTCGGAGTAGAGGAACTCCTGCCAGAGCCTCGCCGCGAAGGGGTTAGGGGCGTCGGCGTTTATCGCCTGGCAGTAGTAGTTGCCGAAGACGCCGCTCGGGGGGACCAGAACCTCCCACGCGACCTGGCCCTGGAGCGCGTCGCCGTAGCCTATCTGCAGGTAGTCCCAGTCTATGGTGATCGGCGTCTGGCCGTTCTGGATGGTCGAAGGGCTCACGGAGACCGGGATGAGGTTGCCCCGCCGCTTGAGATCGGCGAAGAAGTCTATCCCTGGCCCGATGTCGTCGAGCGAGCCGCCGTTCGCCAGAGCCGCCGCGTAGACGCCGGAGAAGGCGGAGGAGGAGCTGCGCGGGTCCCCGTTGAGGGCGACCTGCCCCTCGTACTCGGGCCTCTTGAGGTCATCCCAGTCCTTGGGCGCGTTCTTGACGACGTCGTTGTTGGACCCGAAGGCTATGACCCCGTAGTAGTCGCCGACCCAGTAGCCGTCAGGGTCCTTCATGAACTCGGGGACCGTATCCCACTTGGAGTTTTTGTACTGGGCGTAGAGCCCCTCCCTCTTGCCCTGAGGGGCGAAAGAGGAGCCGACGTCGAGCACGTCCGGCGCCCGGTCCTGGCCCTTGAGGGCCTTGACGGCCTGGTGCTCCTCGGCCGAGGCGGCGTTGGGGCTGGCGTTGGTGATCCTTATGCCGTACTTTCTGGTGTAGGTCTGCATGACCTCGCCGTAGTTGGACCAGTCGGGTGGCAGCGCGATCGTGTTGAGCTGGCCCTCCTCTTTGGCCGACGCCAAGAGCTTGTCCATCGATATCTCTTTGCCGCTCTTCGGGATCTTCCCGCCCCCGGCCTGCGAGCCTCCGTCTCCGCCCCCGCCGCAGGCCGCCAGAAGGGCGGGCAGGCTCGTCAGGCCGACGCCCGCGGCCGCCGACTTTCTGAGGAAGTCTCCCCGCGTGACCCGCCGCCCGAACGGCCCCAACCCCAAAGGCCCCGACTCTCTTCTCTCCCGATCCCCCACGAATTCCTCCTCCAGCCTCGCCATCAACCCAACCTCTCCGCGGAGTCTACGAACAACGATGCCCGGCCCGCGCCCCTGGCAGTATAGCGACGCCCGAAGGCGTCTTTGTTAACGGCC
>JADDPV010000192.1 GCA_016781705.1 Rubrobacter sp. | reverse complement strand
GTAGCTTCGATGCAGTCTTCATGCACTGCTTTGTAGCTCATGTGCCTACTTTGCCGCACCGAGAATGCCGGAGAGCCACCAAGCCGGGTCAAGTCCAATGCGCTCTTGGCGGAGCCGTAGGGAGGTAGCAGGGTTCTCCTCCCTACAGCTTCGCCGGGGTACTTCGCGTGGTCGGGTTGCCTCGCACGGGCGTTCTTGGGCTAAAAGGGGCCCCAACGCGCTGTGGCGTCCGTTGGTCGCCGGCACTGGCGTCGGTGATCGCCGACAAACAGGCCGGCCGACCACGGCGAAGAATAATGTGCCGACTGGCTACGGCGAAATGTGCCGTCCGGCCGATTGTGTGGGGCTTCCGACCTCCTAACATCTTCTTATGGTGCGGAGGATCAGCGAAGCCGTCGGAACCACCAGGAAGGACGCCAGCCATGCCTACTAGCACCTTCGCCACCGAATCCTCTCATCCCGTCGCGACGACCTCGCCCGCCCTCGCCCGGCGTCGTGGCGGGACGCTGCCGGGGCGCCGGACGGAGGCCTGGAGGCAGCGGCTGGTGAGCCTGACCCTGATCTTCTCGGACGTGGTGCTCGCACTGCTCGTTTGGGAGGTGGCGTGCCTGGTCGAGATCCTGTGGGCTCCCGGGTACCTCTCTGGCATTGCGGTCGCTAGCATCGTGCCCATCGCGCTTGTCTGGGTGGGGCTGCGAGCCACCCAGGGACTCTACCCGGGCTATGGCCTGGATCAGGCCGAGGAGTTGCGTCGTCAGACCTACGCCCTCCTGGCGACCCTGGCATTCGCGGCGGTCTTCGCGCTGGCGTTCCACATCGGGGACACCATCTCCCGCTTCTTGTTGACCCTGGTCTTTTTGGGTCTCCTCGTTCTGTCCCCCCTTGCGCGCCGGTTCGTGAAGGGGTGGATGATGAAGCACGGGGTGTGGGGCAAGCCGGTGGTGATCCTAGGCTCCGGGGAGCCCGGGCTCCGCGTCGAGAAGCTGCTGGGCAAGGAGTGGGCGCTCGGGTACCGGCCCGTCGCCGTTTTCGGCGTCAAGTCTGACAGCCGGCTGGCAGCGGTCCAGGAGGGGGACGAGGGGATGCCCGGCGAGGGCGTGCTCGCCGAGGCGGGGGAGCTGAGCCGGGAGCACCGGGTGGAGACCGTCTTCCTCGTCATGCCGCACGTGCCGCGGGAGTACCTGGCCGTGCTAGCGAACCTGGCCAGCGTTCATTTCCGGAGCGTGGTCATCATCCCGGACCTGGCAGGTGTCACCAATTCCGCGGTGGTGGCGCGGGACATCGCGGGGACTCTGGGTGTGGAGGTCCAGCACAACCTCCTCAACCCTACCGTCCGGCGAGCCAAGCGAACCCTGGAGGTCGCGGCCACCCTCTGCGGGGGGCTCGTGATCCTGCCACTCTTCTTGCTGCTCGCGGGACTCGTGTGGTTGGAGTCGCGCGGGGGCTCGGTCTTCTACAAGGACAAGAGGATGGGGCGGGATGGCGAACTGTTCTCCTGTATAAAGTTCCGAACGATGGTCCCGGATGCGGAGGCCGTCCTCGCGCGGTTGCTCAAAGAGGATCCCGAGGCTCGGGAGGAGTACGCGAGGTATCACAAGCTCCGCGACGACCCGCGGGTCACCAGGATCGGCCGCGGCGTCTTGCGCAAGACTAGTCTGGACGAGCTGCCCCAACTGTGGAACGTTCTACGCGGAGAGATGAGTCTCGTCGGGCCCCGGCCCTATCTGCCCCGCGAGTCCGCCGAAATAGGTACGACGCGGGGAGAGATCCTGCGGGTGTATCCGGGCATCACCGGACCTTGGCAGGTCGGCGGACGCAACGGCACCTACTTTGGCGAGAGGGTTCAGATCGACGCCCACTACGTCCGAAACTGGTCTATATGGCTCGACCTCGTGATCCTGGCCCAAACCGTGCGATGCGTCTTGTTCCGCGGCGGGGCCTACTAGGGAGCGTCCGGACCGTCGGACCCCGCTGAGGAAATATCGGTAGAAGATGGCGCGGCGATCCCTTACGTCCGGCTCGCACGGAGCACAGTTCGGTAGACCAGAAGAAGATTGTGTGGGGAGAGAACCTTGGCAGAAAAATTCAACGTAGGGGGCGTCGGGGCTGAGTATGTAGAGTTGGTCACGGAGGCATACCTAGCCTATGTAGGACACCGAGTAACGTGCGTGGACAAAAACGCCGGGCGCATAGAGGAGCTTCGGGAGGGCCGGATGCCGATCTACGAGCCAGGCCTCGAGGAGTTCGCGGGCCGGAGCCTTCGGACCCGGAGGCTCTCTTTCGTCAACTCCGATGGTCTCGCCGAAGTCGTGGGTCGGGCGGATATCGTCTTTATCGCTGTGGACACTCCCCCCGGCGAGGACGGCTCTGCGGACCTCTCGAGCGTTGGGGCGGTCGCCCGGAGCATAGGACGGGCCCTCTGCGAGACGCGGCGCGAGAGGCCGCTCGTGGTGGTCGACAAGAGCACGGTCCCCGTGGGCTCCGGGAACTACGTCTCGATGTTCATCCAAGAAGGCGCCGCCGAGGTCTCGGCCGGAAACGGCCCCGTTGGTGAAACCCTAGACTACCGGGTGATCTCCAACCCGGAGTTTTTGCGGGAGGGCAATGTAGTAGTCTACGATTCCCTTTTCCCGGATAGGATCATGTTCGGGGCGGACGAACGGGACGTCCTGGACACCATGCGGGCTTTATACGAGCCTATCATAGAGCAGAGCTTCTCCACTGAAATCGACCCGAGGTCCAGGGCGGCGGTACCGTTCATCACCACGGATCTGGCGAGCGCCGAGATGATCAAGTACGCCGCGAACGCCTTCCTGGCGACCAAGGTCAGCTTCATTAACGAGATCGCCAACGTCTGCGAGCTGGTCGCCGCTGACGTGACGAACGCTGCCGCCGGCATCGGGTTGGACGACCGCATCGGCCCACGCTTCCTCAGCGCCGGGATCGAATGGGGGGCTCGTGCTTCCCCAAGGGCGTCGCGGCCTTGCGCTCAATCGCCCGCGAGTACGACTTCGAGCCGGCCATCCTCGCGACGCCGTCGTCGAGCGCCAGCGCAAGCAGGTGATCGTCAAGCTTCAGCGAGACCTCCACACTCTGAAGGGCAAGCGCGTAGCCCTGCTCGGGCTGGCCTTCAAGCCCAACACCGACGATTTGCGCGAGGCCCCGAGCCTGGAGATAGCTCGGGCCCTCGACCGCCGCGGCGCCCGGGTTGTGGGTTATATGACCCCGTCGCCGGCAAGGCCGCCGTGGCGTACGTCTCGGCGCACCTCCCCAACTTTAAGGTCGCCTTCGACCCTTACGAAGCACTCACCGGGGCGCACGCGGCCGTGGTGCTGACCGAGTGGGAGGAGATCCGGGACCTCGACCTCGAGTGAGCCGCCGCCCTCATGCAGTCCCCGAAGCTCCTCGTCGACGGCCGCAACGTCATGGATCCTGTGCTGGCCCGCGAGAGTGATCTCCCCTACCAGGGCTTCGGGCGTGCCTGAAGCCAAAAGGCGCACCCTCGTCACCGGCGGGGCCGTCCTGGCTTCCGGAAGCGGATCTTGCCGCGGGCCTTAGGGGGACGCTACGCTTATTCGACGCTCCATCGTTCGATAGCAGAAGGTAGGATAGCTTGAGATGAAAGCGGTTGTTCTGGTCGGTGGGAAAGGTAGCAGGCTGCGCCCCATAACCCGCACCGTACCCAAAGCCATGGTGCCTCTGCGCAACAAGCCCTACATCCACTACATGGTGGATTCCATGAGGGCGGCGGGGCTCGACGGGTCCGTTCTCTCGATGGGGTACCTGCCAGACCCGATCCAGCGCCACTTCGCCGGCCAGGACCTGGACATCTTCTCGATAGAGTACGTGGTCGAGCACAGCCCTTTGGGCACCGCGGGGGGCATAAAGAACGCCGAGGGGCGCCTCGGGGACGGCCCGTTCGTCGTGACCAACGGGGACGTTCTTACCGGGCTGGACCTCGCGGAGGTCGTGGAGGCCCACCGCGGCTCGGGGGCGCTCGCCACCATCACGCTTACCGCGGTCGAGGACCCGACGGCCTACGGTCTTGTCGAGGTGGACCACGAGCTGAGGGTGAAGAAGTTCGTTGAGAAGCCGGGCATCGACGAGATCCACACGAGCCTCATCAACGCCGGCGTTTACGTCTTCGAGCGCGAGGTGCTGGACATGATCCCCGCCGGGCGAGAGGTCTCCGTCGAGCGGGAGATCTTCCCCGCGCTGCAGGGGATGGGGAAGCTCGGAGCCTACGTCTCGAGCTCCTACTGGCGCGATATCGGGACGCCCCGGAGCTACCTGGCGGCCTCCCACGACGTCCTCTCGGGCGCCGTGGGCCGCGCACCGGACTTCGAGTACGCGAGCATTGACCCGTCGGTACGCGTCTCCAAGGGCGTCGCCCTCTTGCCGCCGGTGTGCGTGGCAGAGGGGTGCGAGATCGGGGCCGGCGCCACCGTGGGCAGCCGCACCTCCATAGGGAGGAACTGCTCTGTTGGGGAGGGGGCGACGGTGGAGGGAAGCATCCTGTTCGACGGAAGCCGGGTGGAGGAGGGGGCCATCGTCCGCAACTCCATCGTCGGGCCCGGGGCGGTCGTGGGCGGCGGAGCGATCGTGCGCGGCGTCTCAGTGCTCGGCGCCGGCTGCGTCGTGGGGAAGGGTAACGTCCTCGGCGAGGGGATCCGGGTGAATCCAGGAGGCCACCTCCCAGAGGGGTGCGTGACTTTCTGACGCCCCGTCACGCCCCGGAGGATTTGTCGCCTTTCAGAGTATTCGACCAGAAGAAGGAGGAAAAGATGCTAGACCTGATGCCGCCTTTGGTAAAGGTGGACAAGCCGTGGGGCAGGTTCGAGCAGTACACTCGTAACCTTCCCTCGACGGTCAAGATCATAACCGTCGTGCCGGGTGGTTGCCTCTCCAGGCAGTACCACCACCACCGCGACGAGCTGTGGGTGGTCCTCGACCCCGGCGCGAAGGTAGAGCTGGGCGAGAAGGTCCTCGAGCCCGCCCCCGAAAAGAAGCTGTTTATCCCCCGGGGCACGGTCCACAGGCTCTCCTGCGTGGGCGAAGCGGCGGTGCGCGTCCTGGAAGTCTCCTTCGGCGAGTTCGACGAGGACGACATCGTGCGCCTCGAAGACGCCTACGGTCGTAGGTGATAGTGAGATGGCCAGTACCGCTGGCAATACCGGGGACGCTATGAAGAAAGTCCTCTTCGTCTGCACGGCGAACGTCTGCCGCAGCCCGATGGCCGAGGCCATCTTCAACGCCCTCATCGAGGACGCGGGCATGCCACACAGCGCGCGCAGCGCTGGCGTCGCGGCGCTGAGGGACGAGCCCATGACCCCGCACGCCCAAGTGGCGCTAGAAGAGGTCGGCGTTTACGCCGACGGGCACCGCGCCAGGCAGGTGGAGGAGGCCATGCTCGAAGGGGCGGACTTGGTGCTCGCCATGACCCCGCGGCACGCCGAGAAGCTCCGCGGCCTCTCCGCGGCTTCCTCGGGAAAGATCCACACCCTGGCCGGCTACGTCGTCGTCGGCTTCGCCGGTGGGGAGGGCATCCCGGACCCCTACGGGCACTCGATGGCTGCCTACCGAGCCTCGCTGCGCCAAATCTTCGAGTGCGTGGATCTTCTGGTGTCCCAACTCAAGGGGTAATCGTTAAACTACGATCTCTGCCCCTTCGCTGCTAAGGCGACGATCACACAGTGACAGAGCCTCGCGGGCGTGGTGGGCGAAGGGCCCTTCGCCTCCCGCAGGCCGACCCCCGGGTGCTTGGCCGTTCGAAGGTCGGTGAGGAGCGCTACTCGCGCTGGCTCCCGGGTTGGATCTTGGTCCCCGCCTCCCGAGGACCTCACCTTCAAGAACCGGTTGTGGGGGTGTTAGGGCGGGTAGGATCGGGAACGCCCTTGACGTATGGCGCCCTGATGTTTTAGCATCCCTACCCTAGCGCGGACCCGCATCGAGAGCGGCGGAGGGAACTGGCCCCAAGAAACCGCGGCAACCGACGGCGCGGCCTAAAGGTCGAGCCGCGAGGTGCCAAGTCCAGCAGGGCGCCGCACGTGACGCGTCCTGGGAGATGTGGGGAGAGCCTGAAACGGCCTCCTTTGCGGAGCGGGTTGCGCGTAGGGCGGGCGCTGGCATGCGTCCCGCCGGAGGCGTAAAACGCGAAAAGAGAGGGAGGCTACATTACTATCGAGTATGACACCAGACCCGGGGGCCGGGGCTAGGAGCGCCCCGGCCCGTCCGGACAAGCTTTACCACCGCATCGGACCCTTCGAGCCGGAGCTCGGGGGCCACATCCACGAAGTGACGCTCGCCTACGAGACGTGGGGCGAGCTGGACCCTTCGGGCGAAAACGCCGTGCTCGTGGTCCACGCCCTCACCGGTGACTCGCACTGCGCGGGCGGACGATCCGAGGCGTACAGGCGCGGCGGATGGTGGGATGCGATGGTCGGGCCGGGGCGCACCATAGACACCGACCGCGACTTCGTCGTGTGCTCCAACGTGCTCGGTGGTTGCTCCGGGAGCACGGGGCCGGCCTCGCTGGATCCGGAGACCGAAGCCCCTTACGGGAGGCGCTTCCCCATAGTCACGATCCGGGACATGGTCCGGGCGCAGAAGCGGCTGCTGGACGCTCTGGGTGTGCGAAAGCTCAGGGCCGTCATCGGCGGCTCTATCGGGGGGCAGCAGGCTCTGGAGTGGGCGGTGGAGTTCCCCGGTTTCGTGGAGCGGTGCGCGCCGATCGCGGCGAACGGGGCGCTGGGGCCGATGGGTCTCGGTATGAGCGAGATCGGGCGCCGCGCCGTCATGGCCGACCCCGACTGGAGGGGCGGAGACTACTACGGGACCGGCCGCGCCCCCGACAAAGGCCTCGCCATAGCCCGCATGGCCGGGATGATGACTTACCAGAGCGCGCCGGGGCAGTGGGAGCGGTTCGGCAGGAGGCCGGCGAGCAGGCCCGCGCTGTACGAGGAGCTTGGCGGTAGGTTCGAGATCGAGAGCTACCTGCACTACCAGGGGCAGGACCTCACCGGCCGCTTCGACGCCAACTCCTACCTGTACCTGACCCGCGCGATGGACCTCTACGACGTTGGGGCCGGGTACGAATCGCAAAGGGAGGCGTACTCGCGCATCGAGGCCGACGTGCTCTTCGTCGGGATCTCCAGCGACTGGCTGTTCCCGGCGGCGGAGGTCAGGGCGGCGGCGGAGGATGCGCGGCGGGCCGGGGCCAACGCACGCTACGAGGAGATAGAGTCCTTGGCCGGGCACGACTCGTTCTTGAAGGACTGGGACCAGTTGAGGGCGGTCGTAGAGCCGTTCCTGAACGACTAGAAAAGGAGAAGAGAATGACGGACATGGCGGACAAGAAGATGCAGGAGCGCGAGTACGGGTTCGACACGCTGGCGTTGCACGCGGGGCAGGAGGAGGTCGATTCGACGACGACGGCGAGGGCCGTCCCGATCTACCAGACCACCTCCTACGTCTTCCGCGACACCGAGCACGCCGCCAACCTGTTCTCCCTCGCCGAAGAGGGCAACATCTACACCCGGATCATGAACCCCACCACCGACGTCTTCGAGAAGCGGGTCGCAGCCCTCGAAGGGGGCGTCGGGGCGCTCGCGACCTCCTCGGGGCAGGCGGCGGAGACACTGGCGATACTGAACATCGCGGGCGCGGGCGACGAGATCGTCTCGGCCGCGGGGCTCTACGGCGGGACGTACAACCTCTTCCACTACACGCTCCCCAAGATCGGGATAAACGCCAGGTTCGTGGACGGCACGGACCCGGAGGCGTTCCGCGCCGCCATCACCCCCAAGACGAAGGCCCTCTACGCCGAGACCGTCGGCAACCCGTCGCTGAACACCCTGGACATCGAGGCCGTCGCGGCGGTGGCGCACGACGCTGGCATCCCGCTCATCATAGACAACACCCTGCCCTCGCCGTACCTGGTCAACCCGCTCAAGCACGGGGCGGACGTGGTGGTCCACTCGGCGACGAAGTTCATCGGCGGGCACGGGACGAGCATCGGCGGCGTGATCGTCTCCGGCGGAGACTTCCCCTGGGACAACGGCAACTTCCCCGGCTTCACCGAGCCCGACCCCTCCTACCACGGCCTGGAGTTCTACCCGGCACTCGGCGAACTCTCCTACATCCTCAAGGCCCGCGTGCAACTGCTGCGGGACTACGGCCCGGCCCTCTCCCCGTTCAACAGCTTCATGTTCTTGCAGGGCCTGGAGACGCTCCCCTTGCGCATGGCGCGCCACTCGGAGAACGCCCAGGCCGTCGCGGAGTTCCTGCGCGGCCACGAGAAGGTGAACTGGGTGAACTACCCGGGCCTCCCCGAGCACCCGGCGCACGAGCTTGCTCGTAAGTACCACCGCGATGGGATGTACGGCGCTATCCTGGGCTTCGGCATAGACGGGGGCCTCGAGGCTGGCAAGCGGTTCATCGACGGGCTGGAGCTGCACAGCCTGCTGGCGAACGTGGGGGACGCGAAGAGCCTGGTCATCCACCCGGCCTCGACGACGCACTCGCAGCTCTCGGTGGACGAGCAGAAGACCACGGGGGTGACGGACGACTACGTCCGGCTCTCCGTCGGTATCGAGAACATCGAGGACATCCTGGCGGACCTCGAAGGGGCACTGAACGGGGCGTGAGCCGAGCGAGCGAAGCGCCACTGGTCATAAAGTTCGGCGGCACCTCGGTCGGCGGCCCCGCCGAGTTCCGCCGCGCCGCCCGCATAGCCGCCGACGCCGCCCGAGAGAGGCCCACGGCCGTCGTCGTCTCCGCGATGAGCGGCACCACCGACGCCCTCCTGGGCTTCGCAAACACGACCGCCGCCGACTACTCCACCCGCCGCACCTCGACCGGGGCGACCCGCGAGGGTTCCGTAGCGGAGCTGCACCGCGCGCTCGCCGATCGGCACCTCGGGGCCGCGCGCGCGGCGGTCTCTCCCGAGCACCTGCCCGCGGTCGAGAGGCGTATCGTGTCCCTGCTCAAGCGGCTCGCGGAGGTTCTGGGCGAGCCCTGGGAGTCTCCGGCGGCGCGGCGGGACGCGGTCGTCCAGTTCGGGGAGCGGCTCTCGGCGGGGATCCTGTCCGGGGTGGTAAGGAGCCTCGGCACGCCCTCGGAGGTCGTCTCCGAAGACCCCATCGCCACCGACCGCAACTTCGAGGAGGCGGAGGTGCTGGTCGAGGAGACGCGCCGGCGCGCTGGCGAGCGTGTGCGTCCGCTCCTGGACGGGGGCACGGTGGCGGTCGTGCCGGGGTTCGTGGGGCGAGCGCCCGACGGGGCGGTGACCACTCTGGGGCGTGGGGGGACGGACCTCTCGGCGACGGTGCTGGGGCGGGCGTTGGGGGCGTCCGAGGTCTGGATCATGACGGACGTGAGCGGCGTGCTCTCCGCCGACCCACGCCTGGTTCCGGAGGCGGCGACCCTGCCGCGCCTCTCCTACCGCGAGGCGGGCGTCTTCGCGGGGCTCGGGGCGAAGGTCTTGCACCCGAAGACGACGGAGCCGGCCGCGGCGGCGGGGATAGAGGTGCTGGTGCGCAACACCTTCGACCCGGATTCTCCGGGGACGCGCATCACGGCCGAAAGCACCGGGCCGGGGGTGCGGTGCGTGGCGCTGCGGCGGGGCATCAAGCTGGAGGTCCCGTGCAGCCGGGGCCACAGGAGCGAGGCGGCCGTGGCGGTCTGCATCGGGTCGCCGACGAAGGCGGACGCGGCGCGCGGTAGGCGGCTCCTCAAGAAGAGGGGGATACCGCTGCTCCACTGCGGCGTCACCTCAGCCGGGTTGGTCTTCGTCGTGGCGGCTCCGGTCGCCGAGGAGGCGCTGCGCGCTTTGCACGAGGGGCTGGTGACACCCGCCAGCAAGATGCTCGCCGGGGAGCCGGCCGCGCAGCAGGAGGTCGCGTGAAGCGGTTGGAGATCGTGCAGATCGGACTCGGCCACGTCGGACGGGCGGTCGCCCAGATCGTCATAGAGGAGCGCAAGCGGTGGCTGGAGGACCACGACCTCGACGTGCGCTACCGGGCCGTCTCCGACACCTCGGGGGCGCTGGTAGGGGAGGAGCTTCTGCCCCAGGCCATCCGTCTCAAGGAGGAGGGCGGCACGCTCTCCGAGTTCGGCGTGGAGCCGCTGGAGGACGTGCTGCGTTCCGAGCCCGAGCCGGACGTCTTGCGGGTGGTCGTGGACGTGGCGGTACACGGGGGGACGTTCGATCTGGACCTCGTCGGCATCCAGAACGGGTCGTACCTGGTGCTCTCGAACAAGGGGCCGCTGTCGGGGAGCACGCAGCAGTACGAGCAGCTGATGCGCATGGTGCCGGGGCGGCTGTGGCACGAGGCGACAGTCGGGGCGGGTATGCCGATCATCTCCACCATCGGTGGCCTGATCGAGGGCGGAGACGAGATCCTCGAGATCCAGGCCAGCCCGAGCGGCACCCTGGGCTTCATCATGAGCGCCGTCGAGGGTGGCAGGTCCTTCTCGGAGGCCGTCGAGGAGGCGGTCGCGCTGCACTACGCCGAGCCAGACCCCAGAGACGACCTCTCGGGGCTCGACGTGGCGAGGAAGGCCATCATCCTGGCGCGCATGATGGGGCGCGAGATCGAGCCGGAGGAGATACCGTACGAGTCTCTGGTCCCCAAGGGCCTGGAAGACGTCTCCCAGGACGAGTTCATGCGGCGGCTGCCGGAGCACGACGAGGCGTTCCGAGAGAGGCTCACGGCGGTCGAGGAGCACCACATGCTACGCTACTTGGTCCGCATCCCGAAAGCGGGACGGGTCACGGTCGGGCTGCAAGACACGCCCGTGGAGAGCCCGTTCGGCCCGATCAGCGGCCCGGAGAACGTCTTCGACTTCCGCACGCGGCGCTACTCGGACGTAACCCTCACCATACGCGGCCCCGGCGCCGGCCCGGCGCGCACCGCCAGCGGCGTCGTCTGGGACCTGCTCGACATAGCGCACAAGAGAATCGAACACGGCGGAAAGGACGGCTGACATGAGCGACGGGTACACGGTGGCGGTAGTAGGCGCGGGCATGGTCGGCGAGAAGCTCGTCGGAGAGCTGCGGCGGCGGCGCTTCCCCTTGCGGGAGCTGCGCGTCCTGGCCCGGAGCGCCCGGCGGGCGGTGCTCGACGGGGAGACCTTCGAGGTCGGGGTGGCGGAGCCCGAGGCGTTCGAGGGTGTGGACTACGCCTTCTTCGCCGGGACGGAGGGCGAGAAGGGGGCGGCGGTGCAGCTCGCGCGGGAGGCGATAGAGCGCGGCGCGGTCGTCATAGACAACGGGAGCGACTTCCGGCTCGACCCGGACGTGCCGCTCGTGGTGCCGGAGGTCAACGCCGGTGCGCTTGAGGGGCACCACGGCCTGATCGCCAACGCCAACTGCTCGACGATACAGATGGTCGTCACGCTCGCCCCGCTGGCACGCGAGTTCGGCGTCGAGAAGGTCGTCGTCTCAACCTACCAGGCGGTCTCGGGCTCCGGGCGCGGCGGCGTCGAGGCGCTCGAGGGCGGTCGCAAGGACGTCTACCCGAAGCAGATAGCGGGCAACGCGATACCGCTCATCGGTTCCATAGGCGAGGATGGGCGCACCACCGAGGAGCGCAAGATGCTGCAGGAGTCGCGCAGGATCCTGGACCTCCCGGACCTCGAAGTCCACGCGACCACCGTGCGCATCCCCGTCCACACCGGCCACTCCGAGAGCGTCTACGTCGAGACCACGCGGGAGACCACGCTGGACGAGGTCGCCGAAGTCTTGGCCGGCGCGCCCGGCGTCACCTTCTCGGGTGACGCGAACGACTTCCCGACGCCGCTGGAGCACGCCGGGGACAGCGGGGTACACGTGGGGAGGCTCCGCGTCTCGGGGCGGAGCGTCGCGTACTGGTGCGTCTCGGACAACCTGCTCAAGGGCGCGGCGACGAACGCGGTCCAGATCGCCGAGACGCTCGTCGGCGCGCGGGTGTAGGGCCTCTTCCGGCGTGCCCGAGCTCGAGATCCGGGCGGCCGTCGAGGACGACGCGCCCCTGATCCTGCGGCTCATCGAAGAGCTGGCCGAGTACGAGAGGCTCTCGAACGAGGTCGTCGCCACGGAGGCCTCTTTGCGAAGGTCGCTGTTCGGCGAGCGGCCCTTTGCGGAGGCTTTGATCGCCGAGCTCGGCGACGAGCCCGCCGGCTTCGCCCTGTTCTTCCACAACTTCTCGACGTTTCTCGGGCGGCCGGGGATCTACCTGGAGGACCTCTACGTGAGGCCGGAGCACCGGCGCTCGGGCGTGGGCCGCGCCCTGCTGTTCCGCCTGGCGCGCCTCGCGAAGGAGCGTAACTGCGGGCGTTTGGAGTGGTCGGTCCTGGACTGGAACGAGCCGGCGATCAGCTTCTACAGGAATATCGGCGCCACCCCGGTGAGCGGGTGGACCGTCTACCGTGTAACCGGGGCGGCGCTGAGCGCACTGGCCGGCGATGGGGGAGAGGGGTAGCGCGGACGCCGCCGTTATAAACTGTCGGGGGACGGCGCGAACGCGGAGCGCGGGAGAAGGAGGAGAAGGCGTGAGCGAGGAGAAGGCATCCTTTTGGGACAGGTTGTTCAGCAGCCATCACGACACCGAGCGGGAGATGCGGGTGGTGGAGTACGTAGCCCACCGGTTGCGCGACGGGGTGCACCTGCGCGACGTGCTGGATGAGGACTACGTCCGGCGCAACGCGAGCCCCGACGAGGTCGAGCAGATCCTGGACAACCCCAGGCTGATCGAGGCCGCCCACGAGCAGCTGCGCGAGGACTTCTCCTCCGGCGTCCTCGACCCGAAGGCGCGCCCGCGAGGCACCCACAGCGATGCTTAGGCGGGCTATCGCCTCCGAGGTTGTATAATCTTAGGGTACAAAACTTTCACCTTACAGGAGGCCTCTAACCGGCATGCCCATCTACGAGTACAAGTGCGAGAACAGCCACGTCTTCGACGTTATGCAGCGGATGGCCGACGACCCGCTCACCGCGTGCGTCGAGTGCGGCGCGCCCGTGAGGAAGGTCCTCCAGCCGGTCGGCATCTTCTTCAAGGGCTCGGGCTTCTACTCGACCGACTACAGTAAGAAGGACCCGAAGCCGGACTCCAAAGACTCCGTACAGACCGGCTCTGAAGGCGACTCCTCCGGCGACGGCAAGAACAACGGTGGCTCCACCAAGGAGTCGGAGACGACCGCGTCCAAAGGTTCGTCCGGCGGCTCCTCGGGTAGCTCCTCCGGAGGCTCGGACTAGGAGCGGCGCGATGGACCTCCGAGAGAGGGCGGAGAGCGGCGGCGTCCCGGGCACCGCATACCCGGCCGCGCTCCGCGTCTGGCGCCGCGCCGCGCTCGCCCTGACCCTCCTCTTCGTCCTCGCAGCCATCGCCGTCTCGACCGGGCTCGTCGTTCACACCGCCTGGAACCATGAGCTCGAGAACGGCCTCTTCGCACTGCTCTTCGCCGTCCTCAGCGCCAAAGCGGCCCTATTGTGGCTGGCATGGAGCGACCAGCCTGATAGCCATCAGCCATCGGCGGTCAGCAAAAATAGGGCTAGGGCTCGTTTCGATGAGCTCGCCGCCTCCGGCCTCTACGACAGCCTGGAGCGGGACCTCCGCACCCGCGGCAAGGAACGCGACGTATAGACGTATCCGAGCTGGAGCTCGTCGAGATGGGGTCTGGCGTCTCCTGACGGTCAGGGCGATGAGGTTGTTTTACGATCATTACCTCCCCGGCGAGCCGGAGGCAAAGGAGACGCTGGCCTCGCCCTTCCTGGCCGACGACTACTCGGGGCTGCCGCCCGCGATCATCATCACCGCCGGGTACGACCCGCTCCGCGATGAGAGCAAGGCTTACGGGGAGAAGCTGCGTGAGGCCGAGGTCCAGGCAAAAGTACGCCGCTACGACGACGGCATGATTCACGGTTTCGCGTCCATAATCGGAGCCCTTGAGGACTCCCGCAAGGCGATGGACGAGATGGGCCAGGAGCTCCGCAGCGCCCTCAAACCCTGAGCTAACCTGATACACGGTTGCTGGTACAGGGGCCCCTCGTATTGGGGATCCCTCACGCGGCGTGCTAGTGTCCTGTATTGCCTGCTCGAATATACCTTCGATGAGCCTTCTACAGCGATCGAAGCGACCGGCGTGACGTCGTTCTTGCCCCAGACGCGCGGCGCTTTCCCACATAGACCCCCTTCTGCCGTTAGGCGCCCAACATTAGCGTAGCGCGGCGGGGGTTGAGGGCGACACTCGTCGAACTGTCGTGCGCGAACACAAGACGCCAGGGAGATGAGGCAGCTTTTGAGAGAGTCGCCCAGGAGATGCCCGAGGTGTCGCACAATCACCTCCCTCTCCTCGGAACACCGCACGGACCAGCGGATCGTCGAGCGCCCTGAGCCTGGGCCCCTTCTAGAGAGCGTTCATGCTGCCATCCTCCATAAGGCACACTCGATCCGCAAACCGCTCTAGAGCGGTCGGCCTTCGGGGGTCGGCCGTCGGCTTTCGCTCGTGGCTGGCCGCCGGCGTTTTTGTGTCATCCTCTGTCCGCGCGTGCGTCGCGGAGCAGGAAGAGACCGTAGAGGACGAAGCCGAGGGTGCTCAGGAGCAGCACCGCGAGGAACAGGGGGGCGCCGGGCGAGTAGAGGGCGTAGGCGCAGCCCAAAGCCGCGTGAAGCAGGACGACGGGCCAGATGGATCCCGTCCGCCACCTGAGCGCCGCGTAGGTGAAGCCGCCGCAGGCCGCCAGCACCGCCGCCTGCAAGGCTTCGGGCCAGGGGCCGGATAGCAGGGTACCACCGAAGCGAAGTACGCCGGAGAGCAGAGCGGTCGCGACCGTCGCCCGCAGCAGCCCGGTGGGCGAGAGAGCGCGCCACGCGACGCCGCGGTAGAGCGTCTCCTCTGCGAACGCCGCGACGAGCACGCCGAGGAGTGTCGCGGCGAGGAACGGCAGGCTTCCGTTGCGTAGCCCGCCCAAGAGGGCGAGGGCGCCGACGAGGAGCGGGAAGACGAGTAGGTGGAGGTCGCGCCACCGCGAGGGCCGGTTGAAGCCCGTCTCGCCCCATGGTCCCAGAGCCCGGGCCAGGACCAAGGCGAGCACCGCCGCCAGGACCCAGAACAGGCTCTCGAAGCTCAGCAAGACGGCGAGGGCCCGCTCGATCTCGGTCGGCGGCCTTAGGGCCTCCGGCGGGAGGTCTCGCACGCTCGAGACCGGGGCCCTCGGCCTGATCCCCTTGCTCCCGAACGCGAGACCGAGCAGCGTCAGCGTGAGCAGCGCGGAGAAGAGGAGCGGGTAGCGGGTCGCGAACCACCTCAGGGAGGCGCTTCCTTTAGCGAGGGTACTCACCGGCGGCCCCTACCGTCCGGTCCCCACGGCCTCGACGATTTTGCGCGGACGGCCGCAACGACGTCATAGACGATCCTGAGGCTCGTCATCCTCGAAACGCTGTTGGCCCCTTTGAGGACGCGGTGCTCCCCCCACGACGATAAGGCCGCGAGCTCCGCCTGCATCTTTAGCCAAGGCTCCTTTATCTCCCCGAAGCCCGGGTTGTCCGGAGCCGTCAGCACCACCAGCGGCTTCTCGCCGAGGTTCCGGACGCCGCGGGCCTGCTCTCTTGCAGTCACGCACGAGCCGGAGACCTCCCCGAAGGCGCCCTCCCAGTGCCCGCGGGCGTGGCGGCGACGGCCTCCATCTGCGTGCGCTCCTCGCGTGGCAGCCCGGCGCGCAGCTCGCCCTGCATGACCCGGGTAGCGTCGAAGAGGCGCAAAAAGCCCGGACGCTCCAGCCGGGCCAAGAACTGTCTCAGGCCATCGAGGGTCCGCGTGAGACGCACTAACCTGATAGGGAGGCGCTCCCACTGGTTCCCACTGGTCCGGGTGTGTGCAATTCACCAGTACGACCCCCGCCACCTCGTCGGGGTAAGCCTCAGCGAACACCGGCGCGTAGAGACCGCCGAGGGAAGAGCCGACCATCACGTAGGGGCCTGGGCGGCCGGTGTTCTAGAGGGCGGTGCGGAGCCCGAGCACGATAGAGCAGTTGTCCCCGGGCTTGAGGCTGGGCTCGCTTCAAGCGAGGTCCGCCCGATCGCGAGCGACCACCCGGGCGAGCTTGGCGATTTCCGGCTGGCTCCTCCTGCCCACTGCGGCGAGAAGCTCGTCACGCCGGCTTCGAGTACCACCGTCGGGCTTCCTTTGTCCTCGCCCACGACATTTAGGTGCAGCCGGTGCCCGCTCGCATCCCCTATTCGCCCCGGCGGGGGATAGCGCCGGCGGTCGTGGGCGGCGGCCACCCCGACGATCTGGGCGGGCGGCCAGAGAAGCCATTTTATGACGGTCCTGCGGGGGATCCCGCCTCCCTTCCTACCTCGGCTCGTAGACGTCATAGAGGATCGGCTCTATGCCATCCTCGCCGACGCCGGTACGGTACTGGATGTAGCGGGCACGCTGGAGGTAGGCGAGGGCGGTCCGGACCCGGCCCTGCAGGGCCGGTATTTCGTTCTCTATGTCCGCCACCCTAGAGGCGTCGAGGATGACGTCGGCCTCGTCGTTGGCCTGCCATTCGTTCCAGAGCTTGCGCCAGAGCGCCTCGTTCTCCGGGGGGAGGGGTTCGCGCTGCATCCCTAACCCACCCCCCGGTGCTTCCTCAGCTCGAAGACGACGTGCGGCATCTCGGGCACGAGGAGCTTCGCCATCGCCAGGCGCACCGCGTTTCTAGAGCCGGGCAGGCAGGCGACGAACTTCGTGCCCGCGGCGCCCGCGACGGCGCGGCTGAGCATGGCAGCGGCTCCGATCTCTTCGTAGGAGAGCACACGGAAGAGCTCGCCGAAGCCGTCGAGATTCTTGTCGATCAGACGGCTCACGACCTCGTAGGTGGTGTCGCGCGCCGAGATGCCGGTGCCGCCGGTGGTTATGACAGCATCCACGCTCTCGCTCGCGAGGAGCTCCTTCAAGGTCTCCTCTATCTTTGGGGCGTCGTCGCGCACGATCTCGCGCCGGGCGACCTCGTGGCCGGCCTCCTCCAGCGCCTCGACGATAGCGTTGCCGCCGGTGTCGGTCTCGCGGGTGCGGGTGTCGCTGATGGTGAGTACGGCGACTTGGATCTTCTCGGGCGAGGCCTCGCGGTGCCGCTGGACGCTCTCGCTCATAGCGCCCCTCCTTCGAGGCCCGCCAGGAACGGGTTGGTCATCCGCTCGCGGCCGACCGTCGTCTCGGGGCCGTGGCCGGAGAGCACGCGCGTCGCGTCCGGCAGGGGCAAGAGTTTCTCGGAGATGCTTCTCATCAGGACCTCCATGCTCCCGCCCGTCAGGTCCACCCGCCCGACGCTCCCCGCGAAGAGCGCGTCGCCTGAGAACACGACGCCCTCGTCTTCGATCAGGAAGGCCAGGTGTCCCGGAGCGTGACCCGGGGTGTAGAGCGAGCGGAGCCGAAGAGCGCCTACCTCCAACACCTCGTCGTCGGCGACGTAGCGGTCCACCTTCGGGACCTTGCCGAAGCGCATGCCCATCATGATCGCCTGCTGGGGGACTAACTTCTTCAGCATTGCCTCGGCCTCCTCGTGCATGAGGACCGGGCACGCGTACTCTTCCGCGAGGGGAGTTATGGCGCCGACGTGGTCGATGTGGGCGTGGGTGACGATGATCTGGCCGATCTCCAAACCGGTCTGCTCGACGGCCAACGCTATGCGAGCGGCCTCGTCACCGGGGTCTATGAGCGCGCCCGTCCCCGACTCCTCGTCCCCGACGATGAAGCAGTTCTCCTGGAAAGGACCCACGGTGAGCATCTCGACGATCATCGCGCGGCCTCCTCCGCCTTCGCTCGACCCCTCAAGAACTCGACGAGCGTGCGCGCCGGCGCGCCGGTCGCGCCTTTGGGAGTGTAGGCGTTCCTGGACTTCGAGTCGTAGGCGGTGCCGGCGATGTCGAGGTGCGCCCAGGGGTAGCCTTCGGCGAACTCTTTGAGGAAGGCCCCGGCGGTGAGGGCGCCGCCGTAGCGGCCACCGGAGTTCTTGAGGTCCGCAGTGTCGCCCTTTATCTGCTCGGTATACTCCTCGAAGAGCGGTAGCGGCCACGCCTTCTCGCCCGCCGCGTCGCCGGCCCGCCTTACCTCCTCCACGAGGGCGTCGTCGTTGCCCATGAGCCCGGAGGCGTGGTCCCCGAGAGCGACGTGGCACGCGCCGGTGAGGGTGGCGCAGTCTATGACGCAGGAGGGGTCGTAGCGCCGCGCGTAGGAGAGGGCGTCGGCGAGGATGAGGCGCCCTTCGGCGTCGGTGGTGAGGATCTCGACGGTCTTGCCGGAGTGCAGCTTGAGCACGTCGCCGGGCTTGAAGGCGTCCCCGCCGGGGAGGTTCTCGGTCGCCGGCACGAGCGCGACGACGTTGAGCGAGAGGTCCATCGCCCCCACGGCCTCCATCGCCCCTAGGACGGCCGCGCCGCCGCACATGTCGTACTTCATGTCCTGCATGCCCGCGGAGGGTTTTATGGAGATGCCGCCAGAATCGAAGGTGACGGCCTTGCCGACGAGCACGACAGGGGCGTCTTCCGCGCCGCCCTTGCGGTGCTCCAGCACTATGAAGCGGGGCTCGTTATCTGCCGAGCGTCCGACGGTGGCTAGCCCGTTCAGGCCCTCGGCTTCGATTGTGGCGCGGTCGAGGACGGTGATCCGCATGCCGTGGCGGTCGGAGATCCCGCGCGCCCTCTCGGCCAGGTACTCGGGTGTCGCGGTGTTGGAGGGCTCGTTGGCGAGGTCGCGCGCGAGGAGGGCGGCGGCGGCTATCTTTTCCCCCGTCTGGGCACCCTCCGCCACGCCCGCGTCGTCCGGGACGAGGGCGAAGGTCGAGAGCTCGCGGGTCTCCTCGCCGGTCTTGTGGCGGTCGAAGCGGTACAGGCCCAAAGCAGCGCCCTCGGCGGCGGCTTCGGCGGCCGGGACGCGGGCGGCAGAGCCCTCCTGTGTGGGCAGGGCGAAGGCCGCCTCGTCGAGCTTCAGGGAGCGGGCACGCTTGGCGGCGGTCGCGGCGGCGCGCCGGACTTCATCGAGGCCGAAGCGGGACCGCTCGCCGAGGCCCACGAGCAGGAGCCGGCGGGCCGCGAGACCGTCCGGGGCGTAGAGGAGCGCCGTCTCGCCCCTCTTGCCGGAGAAATCTCCGCTAGGGAGGGCGCTCGCGGCGGCGCCCAGCTCCGGTGGGGGAGCATCGTCTTTGAAGAGGCCGACGGCCAGCATCTCCGTCCTCACCTCCGCCAACGCGCCGCGACCGCCTGCGACGATACGAACCAATCCCGCCTCCTTCGCGCCTGGAGCTTTCCGCCAGATGATCGCTTCGCGATCCGGGTAGATTATAGGGGAGGAGGAAGGAGCGTTCCGCGAACCTCGGAGAAGCCGTCACCGGGTCGCCGCCGAACGGCCGGGTGGCCTATACTCGACCGTTAGATGGAGTTGTCCGTCGTGATCCCCACGCTCGACGAGGCCCCGAACGTCGGCGCGATGCTCGAACGCTCGAGGCGTGCGCCGGGCGTCGCCGAGGTCGTGGTCGCCGATGGCGGCTCGACGGACGGTACGCAAGGGTTGACCCTTTCGGGAGGAGCCCGGCTGGCGCGCTCGCAACGGGGGCGTGGCGTGCAACTGGACGCCGGGCGCGGGCGCCCCAGGGCGACGCGCTGCTATTTTTGCACGCGCCGTCCCCGGACTGGCGGCTCAGATACGGGAGGCCCTCGACGCCGGGTGTGTGGGCGGCAACTTCCGCCTCCGT
Organism: Rubrobacter sp.; assembly: GCA_016781705.1. Taxonomy (GTDB): domain Bacteria; phylum Actinomycetota; class Rubrobacteria; order Rubrobacterales; family Rubrobacteraceae; genus Rubrobacter_F. The sequence goes on along the minus strand of JADDPV010000192.1, from coordinate 3,725 downwards.
TATCCGGGGGGCGGCCTTCTCGACGTTCGCGTGTCCGCCCGGTTCCGGCACGCCCCGGCAGGTGACCAAGGCTCTAGCGGCCATGCGTGGTGACCGCTTTTCGGTGGAGGTGCTGCTGAGGACGACTTGGAAGAGGCGTGCCAGCAGGCGCCGTCGATGGGAGACGCCTTCGAAGAGACCGAGGGTCGTGTGGGAATGCGCTCCTCCACCTCGGATCTCGCCCAGATGGCGCGGGTGCTGGCCGCCGGGCTTGAGCGTGCTCGTTCGTCGTGCGGAAACCGCCCGAGCTCAGGGATACGCTCCAACAACGCGCCAGAGAAATCGCCGCCGCTGGCGGAGCTCACGGAGAAGGGGCCTGCTCCGTAGATGGCACAAAGAAGAGGGGCGTGGCGAAAGCCACGCCCCAAGATCTGACAGCTTGCAGTGCTGACAAGCTGACCGGCTACAAGATCGGCAGATATTTCTGGATCTCGTACGGCGTTACTTGCACGCGGTACTCCTCCCACTCCTCGCGCTTGACGTTGAGCAGGCGGTTGAAGACGTGCTCGCCCAGAGCCTTGTGAAGGAGCTCCGAGTTCTCGGCCTCGCGGATGGCCTCGCCGAGGTCGGCGGGCAGGCTCTCGATGCCCATCTTCTCCCGCTCTTCGTACGAGAGGTTGTACAGGTTACGCTCCATCGGCTCGGGCAGCTCGTAGCCCTTCTCGATGCCCTCGAGCCCGGCGTGCAGGAGCGCCGCGAAGCACAGGTAGATGTTCGCCGACGGGTCGGGGCAGCGCAGCTCCATGCGGGTCGCCTTCTCCTGGCCCGGGTGGTAGAGGGGTACGCGCACCAGGGCGGAACGGTTGCGCCGGCTCCAGGCGATGTACACCGGGGCCTCGTAGCCGGGGACCAGGCGCTTGTAGGAGTTGACGTTCTGGGCGAAGATCAGGCTGAGCTCGCGCGCGTGCCTGAGCTGTCCCGCTATAAACGCCTTGGCCGTCTCCGAGAGGAAGTACTGGTCTTCGGCGTCGAAGAAGGCGTTCTTGGAGCCGGAGAACAGGCTCTGGTGCGTGTGCATCCCCGAGCCGTTCTGGTCGCGGATGGGCTTGGGCATGAACGTCGCGTACACGCCGTGCCTGGTGGCGATCTCCTTGACGACCGTCTTGTAGGTCATCACCTTGTCCGCCATCTCCAGGGCGCTGTCGAAGCGCAGGTCGATCTCGTGCTGGGATATGCCGACCTCGTGGTGCGAGTACTCGACGTCTATCCCGAAGTGTTGCAACGCCAGCACGGTCTCGCGCCGCAAGGTCGTCGCCGCGTCGAGCGTGGTCAGGTCGAAGTAGCCGCCGTAGTCGAGGGGCTCGGTGCCGGCGGAGTCCTTGAAGTAGAAGAACTCGAGCTCCGGTCCGCAGTAGAAGTTGTCGAAGCCCATCTCGGTGGCGCGCTCGAGGGAGCGCCTCAGCACGTGGCGCGGGTCGCCGACGTAGGGGTCGCCGTCGGGGGTCTTCACGTCGCAGAACATCCGGGCCGTGGGCGCGTCCTGTGGGCTCCAGGGGATGATCTGGAAAGTCCCGGGGTCGGGCATGGCGATCATGTCCGACTCCTCGATGTCCTGGTAGCCGGTGATCGAGGAGCCGTCGAAGCCCATCCCCCCGTCCAGCGCGTCTTCCAGCTCCCCGGTCGTGAGCGCGAAGCTCTTTAGCGTCCCGATGATGTCCGTGAACTGCAGCCGGACGAACTTGACGTTGGCCTCCTCGGCCTGCTGCAAGATGTTCTGCTTGGTCGCCGTATCCAAAAACAGCCTCCCGTCTTACTTCGCGTGCAATCGCCAGAAAGATGCTACCCCGCCGCGGAGTAACGATGCCCCACAGCGGCACGCAGGTTATGATATGGCTGGGAAAAGGTCGTTGGTATGGCCCACCGTATAGTCCGGTCGGGTTGATCGGGCCGTATTTTTGTACAGAGGTATAAAAGGGAGCTTCGATGCGGGCGGTAGCGGGCGGCGGGGGTAGAATCAAGCGCCGGAGATGAGAGACGAAGGTCTGTGACGAAGGCGGCGCGCCGGGGGCCAACCTCGGAGGCGCGCCGGATACGAGAGCGACGAGGGGGGCTGGGGATGGACGAAGGGCCGCGGGATAGGACCGAGGAGCGCCGCAGGCGCGGGCCTCTGGGGGACGAGGTGGACGACGGCGGCAGCGGCGGCGAGACGCGGCGCGTGCCGCTGGGCAAGGAGGACGAGACGGAGCGTCGGTCTCCCACCGCGGAGGAGACCACCGGGCGGCGGGGGGGGCGGGAGTCCGCCGCCGGGGACGAGGAAGGGCCGGAGACGCGCGTGATCCGGACTCCCGGCGCCCCCTCCGACACCGACGACGGGGAGGCGACGTACCCGAAGGGGTACCTGGAGGCGTTGGACGAGCGGGAGGCTCGGCTGCGCGAGATCTACGGCGGCGTGGACTGGCTGGCGAGCTTTCTCGGGTGCGTCTTCGCGGTCGTGTGCAGTGGCTTCCTCCTGGCGCTCGCGGCGCTCGTGCTCGCCCCTTTGGGCTTCACCCTCGACCTGGAGGGTCGGCAGATAGGCGCCGCCGTTATCACGGGGCTCGCGGTGTTGGGCGTCACGCTGTTCCTGGCTTTCCTCTTCGGCGGGTACGTTGCCGGCAGGCTCGCCCGCTACGACGGCGGACGCAATGGCGCGATGACCGTGGCGTGGGCTTTCGCCCTGACGCTGCTCGTTGGCGCCGTCGGCAGCTTCCTGCCGGGGCCGTTCTTCGAAGTCTTGCAGGAGTTCATCCAGAGCAGCGTCCTGCCAGCCATCGGCGGCCTCACCGAGCTCGGTCTCACCGGCGCGGGCATAATAATCGGCGCTCTCCTCCTGGAGCTACTGGGCAGCTTCCTGGGCGGACGCCTCGGCAACCGCTACCACACCCGCATAAACCGGACGACGTAAGGCCCGCGTACTCCCAGTCCGGCTCCGGGTCTACGAGCCTTCGTGTCCACGTTCTCAATAAAGCGGGGGCTTGCGGTTAGAATCTCTCACCCATGGTGAAGAACAAGCTCTTCGAGACGGGCATAAAGAGGTGGGGCCGCAAGGAGAAGAGTTTCTCCTACCGCTACCTGGAGGGCGACGCCGTGCGCGAGGAGAAGGTCCTCAAGCGCATCGAGGACCTCAAGATACCCCCGGCTTACACGGAGGTGCGTATAGCGCGCGGCCCCTCGACGAGGGTTCAGGCCATCGGATACGACACGCGGGGACGCTTGCAGTACGTATACAACCCCAAATACCGGGAGCGCAAGGAGCGCGAGAAGTTCGAGCGTGTCTTGCGCTTCGCCGACAGGCTGCCCGAGATGCGCCGCGTGACCAGCGAGCACCTTCGGCACGAGGAGTTCGACCGCGAGAAGGCCCTGGCGGCTTGCATGACGCGCCTCATGAACGCGGCGTACTTTGGGGTCGGTGAGGAGCGCTAAGCGAGGAAGAACAAGACCAGCTGGGGGGTTTCGGACCTGCGCGCCAGTGTACTCGAAGGTCAAGCTGTCGCGCTCTATCGTAAGGTGCTTTGCGCCTCAAGGTCGCGATGCAGCCGCCCACTCTGATTTTCCGCGCCCGGATTGCGAACGGTGAGCGGGAGGTGCGCTTCGAGCGGACGATATCGGAACGGGGCTAGGGGGAGGCAGATCCGACTTAGGGTGCCGGTCTCGGTTCCTAAGCCGCCTTCTCCAGCTCGCGGCTCAGCTTCCTCTTGAGGAGGTCG
>JADDPV010000148.1 GCA_016781705.1 Rubrobacter sp. | reverse complement strand
TCATGAAGCACGCCGACGCGGAGCGCGTCTTCGGGCTCGTCGCGGAGATAGGCGGCGACCTGCGGGGGAAGGTCGTCTCGGAGCGATGGTGTCTGGTCCCTACCTGATGGGCGCGCAGATCCTGGTCACCTGCTCGGTCACGCAACTCTTCGTCTGGGGCGGGGAGACGCGCCTTTTCGTCATCGTCGGGCTGTGGAGGTTGCACGTCGCCCTGATACCCCCGATCATACTCTTCGTCCACCGCCGCACCGGCGTCCAGATGACGGCCGAAACTTGCATATGGTGGATCTGGGCCTCCTTCATCGTCTGCGGCTCGCTCGTTGCCGTGTCCAATCACACCGCCGGGCTCCCACTCTTCTTCACCGCCCCCGTCCTCGCCCTCCTCGCCGCCTTCGCCTTCTCCATGATGGCGAAGGTCACCCACCGCCTCTTCTTCCTGTGCGCCGCCCTCCTCTTGCTCGTCATGGTCGCCACGAGCCTCTTCTCAGGCGTGCAATCCTTGATCTACGGCGGTTCGTGGTTCGCTGTGCTCGTCGGCCTCTTCTTCCGCGTCCAGCGGAGCTACGCCCCCACCCGTCGAAGGCGCTGTGAGACCGCCGGTCTCCCGTCTGCCCTTCGCGATGAGGACGGTCTTTCAGGATCTGCCGCTCACCTTCGCCGTCGAGCCGTACGCGCTCGCCGCTCAGTTGCCGCCGCCCGCTTACCCATACGTGGCGACGGGACGAGCTACGTCTCCATCGTGGTCGGCAACATGCGCGGGATGCGTCCCGGTCCCATCCCCCAGTTCCTCGGCACGAACTATTACCAGATAGTTCACAGAGCCGTCGTGTACTGAAGGGACGCGACGGCGCGAAACGGCCCAGCGTCTTCTTCTTCCTGCGCTCCGACGGCAACGACCCCGCGAGGAGCTACTTCGGCAACCGCCTCACCGAGTTCCGCTTCCACTACTTCCGTACCGGCGCCATCGCCATATCGAGAGAGAAAGACCTTCTCTTTAGCGTCGAGTCCAGGGACGGAGGCGGAGACCTCGTCGCGCACCTCACCGATCTCGGCCCCGCAGATCCCCTGCCGGCCGCCGAAAACTTCTCCAACGTCTCGGAAGAGAAGGAGGCGCTAGTCCAACTCTTCCACGCCTACGCCCACGACCCGGGTCGCGGCGTCGTCTACGACCTGGAGATAGAGCGCGGCGAGTGGCGCCTGCGACGCCTTCGTCTCGAAGACTACTTCTCCGCCTTCTTCGAGGAGGCGCCCTTCCGCGACGCGCGCACCGTCTCGCAGGTGTACATAGAGGAGTGCCGCTACGTGTGGAAGCCGATGGTCGCCATCCCGGAGCGGAAGCTTCTCGCCCGGACGCCAGCGGGGAGCCCCTCTTAAACGAACTTCCTGTATACCCCGATGTTCGAGGTGTCGCGTACGCCCAACGCCTCCTTGAGCTCGTTCAGCGTGGCGCCGCGCTTGAGGAGCCTCACGGCGAAGGTGTGACGCAGGACCATCGGGGAGACGCGCCACATGCCGACCGCGTCGCAACGTTTCCAGATCGCGCTCTGCAAAGCCTTCGAGGTCGTCACCGGCCGCGCGGCGCGCCCGATCACGAGCTCCGGCGTCTCGTCCTTGCGCGCGCCGAGGTAGCGTCGCAGGGTCTGCACGGTCCCTTCGGAGAGGGGGCGCGCCCGCGGGGCGAGGTGCGAGCCGGGGCCGCCGAGCTGGACCTGCGCGGCGTCGAGGTCCAGGTCGCTCTTCAGGAGACCGCGTATCTCGCCGACCGTCACGCCGGTGTCGAGCATCAGCCGGATCACGGCGGCGTCGCGCAATGCGTCCAGGGTGTTCTGCGGGAAAGAGAGGAGTTGTTCGGCCTCCTCGTCTTCGAGGAAGACTATTTGCTGGTCCAGAGGCTGGTGCATAGGCTCTATGGGGTCGAGGTCCACCTCGGCATCCGTCCCGGTCCTCACCCACTCCAGGAAACGCCTCACCGCCGCGTCCTTACGGTACACGGTGAACCGCTTGCGCTTCTCTTCCAGGAGATAGTTGCGAAAGTCCATCACCGCCCCCACGCCGACTTCCTCGACGTCGAAAACCCTTCTCTCGGCCAGGAAGCGGGCGAACTCCTTGAGGTCCGCCTCGTAGAACTCCGCGGTTCTCGGAGAGGTGTCGGGGTCTTCTTTCAGGTGGGCGCTGAACTCCGAGATGAGGGGCAGTACCTCCATGTGTGTATTTTAAACGGAAACGTGCCGCGTACCCCTTGCGCCGCATGCCCCCGCCTGATAAGGAGTGCCCATGCCCGCCAAGAGAAACCACCTTCAGTCTCCTGCCCTGATCGTCGCGACGCTGCTGCTGGCGCTCGCGGTCACGCTCTTCTCCTTCTCCCGGATGGCTTCCGCCGAGCAGGCGCCCTCCGGGGAGGGGGGTTTCGTGACGGGCGGCTTTACCTCGGAGCCGCTGCCCCCCGGCGGTGACGTCTCCGGCGTGATGGGCGTGACCATGCTCCCCGGCCCGCCCGAGGCCGAAGCCGAGGTCGAGGAAGAAGCCGGGGACTTGGGGCCGCGCGACAAGCGGCTGCGGCTGACGATCCCCGAGCTCGGGATGAAGAAACTCCTCATCGGGAGCTCCCCCGACCAGTCCTTCCTGGACCGCGAGGGGATCATGCACCTCGCCGGCACCGACTTCCCCTGGGAGGAGGGCTCCGAGGAGGGCTCGAACACGTACATCGCCGGCCACGCGATAGGCTATCCCGGCGGCCGCGTCCCCGAGGCTTTCCGCAACCTCTCGAACCTAGAGAAGGGCGACCGTATAACCCTGCGCGACGCCAGGGGGGACACCCACCGCTACCGCGTCTACGACCGCCTGATCGTGGACCCCAACGATTTCTGGGTCACCGAGCCCGTCCCCGGCAAGGACATAGTCTCCTTGCAGACCTGCTACCCCGAGCCCACCTTCGAGAAGCGCCTCATCGTCCGCGCCGAGCGGATGTCCGAGCGGGACGAGCAGCAGTAGCGGCGATCAACGGCCCCTTCGCGGGCCCAGCAGCTACCGTTCGCCGGGGACGCAGCTTATAATTCCGGGCGATGTTCAAGAGCTTGAAGGTCTCGTTGCTCGTCGTTTCGCTCGCTCTGGTCGGTCTCGCGGCGCTGCCCGCCTACCCGAAGACGGAGACGACCTCGCTCGCGCTGCGCCCGACGAAGGTCGAGAACGCCCGCACGCTCCTCGGCGAGAGGCCCGGAGGCGCGAAAGCGGACCCGGCAGACCGGGCGAGATCCAACGACGGGGCCGGGAGCGGCGGCACGATGACGCTCTCGGTGCCGAAGCTGGGCCTGGAGGACGTGGCGGTGCCCACGGGCGACAGTCAGGTGGAGCTAGACAGAGAGGGCATCATTCACCTGGAAGGCTCGGGGACGCCGTGGCAGGAGGGCTCGAACACCGTCGTCGTGGGGCACGCCCTGGGTTACATGCGCACCAAGGTCCCCTACGTCTTCTACGAGCTCGACACGTTGAAGCCGGGGGACGAGATCCTGGTCAAAGACCAGAACGGAGAGGAGTACGCCTTCGAGGTCTACGACGCGCTGACCGTCCGTCCCGAGGACTTCTGGGTCACCTTCCCCGTCGAGGGCAAGACCGTCATCTCGCTGCAGACCTGCACCCCTATCCCCTCCTTCGAGAAGCGCCTCATCGTGCGCGGCGAGCTCGTCGGCTAAAGCCTTTCGCTCAAACGTCGTCCACGCGGGGCGGCCCCGCCTCGATGCGGCGGCGCAGGTCGTCGGGCTCGTTCGGGGGCGTCCACATAGACTCGATCCACCACGTAGCACCCGCCTCGGCGAAGGGTCGCACCATCGAGGCCGCCCGTTCCGGGTCGTCGCCCGGCGTCTGCCCTTCCCACACTATGTCGAAGGACGAGGTTTCGGGGCGGTGCTCCTCGACGTAGGTCCGCATCTCCCTTATGTCCTGCGGTGTCACGCTTCCCTTTATCGTGTACGCGAGCAGCCCATCGTAACGCAGCGCGCGCTGCATGGACTTCTCACTCGGCCAAGCTCCGACCACCCAGATCGGGACGCGCGGCCTCTGGACCGGGGGCGGCAAGAAGGTCATCTCCTCCAACCGGTAGTGCTCGCCCTCGTAGGAGAACGGCTCACCGCTCCACAGCCCGGTGAGTATCTCCAGGCTCTCATCCAAGAGTCGCGCCCTGACCTTGCGGTCCGTCGGTTCCCCAACCTTCGAGAAGCCGCCGTCGTCCAGAGCGCCCAGGCCCACCGGCAGGACGAGCCGGCCGCCGGAGAGGCGATCCAGCGTCGCGGTCTCGCGGGCGAGCTTCCACGGCCTCCGGCGGGCCGGCGGCGTGAGGATCGCCCCCAGGCGGACGCGCTCCGTACGCATCGCCATCGCCGCCATGACGACCCACGGGTCGTAGGTCTCCATCTGGCCGATGCAGATTCCGTCCCAGTAGAAGACGCCGTCCCAACCCGCCTCCTCCGCCTCGCTGGCGAGCCCGGCGACGGTGCGGGGGTCTCCCCTGGAGACGATGAAACCGTAGCGCACGTTCGTCTCCTCCCTCGCGGGTGCTACTTGAGGAGGTGACGTTCGATCCGGTCGTGCGACGCGTTGATCTCCGCGGTGAGCCTCTCCGCGCGCGCCCGCTGTCCCGGCTCCACGAACCTGTCCGGATGATGACGCTTGACGAGCTCGCGCCGCCTCCTGTTGACGACCTCCAGAGGGTCCCCGGCCTGCAGACCGAGCCGGTGATACGCGTAGACCACCTCCGGCGGATACCTCCGAGGCACGAATGGCGGCGAGGAGGAGGAAGCGGCGCCGCGCCACCCACCCGAGACGCGCCACGAGGCGTCGGCAGACGCTCTCTCCTCGTGAGCCTGCTTCTCCTCTTCCTTCGCGGAGCGTTCCTCGGCGGCGCGCCACTCCTCGGCGAAGCCGCGCCGGGCGGCCCCGAAGGCGTTCTTGAGTGTCTCGCCGCGCTGGCGCAAGGGGCGGACCCTCTCCCTGAGGCGCTCGTCGAGGCGGTCGTCGCCGCCCACGTTGGAGACGAAGCCCCGGGCCAGACGGCCCAAACGGCGTCCCAGGCTCACCGCTCCTCGGTGGCCTCGTCGTCGCGGTCTTGCGCGAGCGGGCCCTGCGCGAGGGGACGGGACCGGCGTATCACCTGCGTCTCGTCGGCGTCGTCGTAGGGCTCGAGGATCTGGGTCTCGTCGCCTACCTCGTCCGCGGCGGGGGTCTGCTCGTGGCCGGTGGTGGTGGTTCCTTCAGCCCCGGAGGGCTCGTCGGCGCTCTCTTCGCCGCCGGGGAAGCCGAAGAAGGCGCGTACCTTCGAGATGTCCTCCAGGCCCTTCCTGGAGCGCAAGATCTTCTCTTCCTCCTCGGCGAGGCCGTTGTCGCGGGCCTCGCACGCCCTCCTTATGTCCTCCTCCAGGGAGCGCACGACCTCCGAGGTCCTCTCTTTGAGCTCCTCCTGCCTGCCCTCGGCCAGCTCGATCTCGCTCTCCAGCCTCGTCTCCCTGACGCGGGTGGACCGTTCGAGGTCCTCGAAGCGGATGCCGGCGGCCACGAGCGTCCCCTTCACGATGCGCACCGCGCTCTTGCGGGAGACGTCCGGCGGCAGGTCGGCGATGATCTCCGCCGCCCGCTCGACGGTGAAGCCGTGCGGGTGTTGCTCGACTTCCTCCTCGTGGTGTCTCTCCACACCTACCTCCTCGGCGGAGTAGATCCTGGTCTCCCCCTCGCCCACGTCCTCGCCCCCGAACACCCTGGACAGAAAGCCCCTGCGTTCGGTCATCGCGCCGGCAACCTCTCCGGCTTCGCCTTACCCGCCAGCAGGCCTTCCACGCTCCGCGTCGCCTCGTCGAGGCCGCGGCGGAAGTAGGCGACCCTGTCCTTTATGCCTACGAGCCCGGATTCGAGCGCGTAAGGGGAGAGGCCCGGGTCGAGGGAGAGCAGGTCGCCGCGCAGGTTCGCGAGCACCCCCTCGATAGCTTCCAGCTGCGCGTTGATCGCGCCGATCGCCCGCGGCATCCCGTCGCAAGCCTCGAGCTCCCCGCGCCGCCCCTCCAAAGCCGCCTCGAACGGCGCCCGCAAAGCCGACCCTTCCTCGATCCCGGCGAGGTCCTCTTCGAGGTCGCGTATGCGCCTGGAGATCATGCGCCGGTCCACGCTCTCCAGGTGAGCCCGCAAGGCCGCCCGACGGCGCGCCAGGAGCGCCGCCGCCCCGACCTCGTCCACGATGGTGTACAGGTCCTCCTGGAGCAGCGGCCCGTACTCCTCGGGCACCAGCTCCCAGCTCTGCAAGATGCCATCCTGGAGCGCCGCGAGCCGCCTCATCTGCCCGGCGGCGACTTTATCCTGCCGTGCCACACGCCCCAGCTCGCGCACGTTCTCCCGCACCCGCCGCGAGAGCTCCTTGCGAGCGTTCCTCTCCCGGTCAAGGGCTCGTCGCCCCGTCGCCAGCGCCCCGATCCCGAGCATCACCGCGAGGGGGTACACGCCCTCGAAGGCGGCCAGCGTCCCGAACCCGGCGAACGCGCTCAAAGGCGCGAAGCGCACCAGGTGCCGTGACAGCCGACCGCGGCGCCTCGCGCGCACGACCCGCTACGCCCTCTCGCCGCGACGCGGCTTGTCGAGGGTGACGTCGCCATCGGGTTCGCCACCCTCGAGGGAGTCGGCGGGGCGCAGGCCCATCTGGATCTCCATCAGCTCAAGCTCGCGCTCGGCGTCGAGGCGCTTGAGGTCCACCTCGGCAGCGGCGATCTGGCGCTCCGTCTCGGAGGTGCCGAGCTCCCCGACGGCCTGCGCCTCGAAGGAGGCCTGCTTTATGGCCTGTCGTGCCTTCTCTAGGTCCCTGCCGGAATCGGTGAGGGAGACGCTCTGGCGGGCCTCGTTGGCGGCGCGCAGGGCTTTCGCGCGCTGGTGCTCCTCCATGAGGGCGGCCCGCTCGCGCACCACGTCGTTGTAGCGCCGCTCCTGCTCGCGGAAGGTCCGCTCCATCTCCTCGGAGTTCTGGCGCGCCTCCGCCAGGCGGCCCTCGAGCTGCGCGAGGCTCGCCTCGGCCTCCTGCTTCTGTTGGACGATCTGGACGGCCGCTTCGCGCTGGCCCCGGGAGGTGAGCTGCCGGGCCTGCATCTCGCGGGTGTGTACGAGCCTCTTCTTCTCCGCGGCGTCGCTCATGAGCATCTTCTCGTAGGCCATCGTCCGGGCCGCCGCGACCTGCATCTTCTTCAGGTTATCCAACTCGTCCTGGACGGCGTTCTCGAGGAGTATCTCGGGGTTGCGCCGCTCGACCCCGCTCAGAAACCTCCCGAAAAAGCCCCGAACCGCCCTCGTGAACCTTCCCATACCTCTCCGCTACCCCCCGGCTGCCTACACGTCCGAGTACCGTTCGATTATACACAGACCGGTACGAACGGGACCCGAGACGGGTTTCAGCGAGTAGCGCGGTACGAGGAGTCTGGGGGAGTCCCCGGCGCGTCGCGCCCGGCGAAGGCGATGGCGCCGGGGCTTTCCCTTTCGTAAGCCGTCTCTAGCGCCCGGCCGGCCGCGGCCAGGAGGTCCCCCGCCGAGGAGGCGTCG
>JADDPV010000075.1 GCA_016781705.1 Rubrobacter sp. | reverse complement strand
TTGTAGAGCCCGAGGGGTTGCTTGGTGCTGAGGAACTCGCAGAGAGGGTCTGCAAGGTTTTCGGCTGTGCCCACGAGCCTCATCTATCCATTACCCAAGAGGTCGCCTGATTGTGCACTAGACAAGAACGTCGTCTGCGACGACGCGCTCTTCGCCCCCTGGCCGGAGGCGGACGCCATCGTGGGCAATCCGCCTTACCAGTCGAAGAACAAGATGCAGCGAGAATACGGTCCAGAGTATGTTTCGAGGGTCCGTGACCGCTACCCGGATGTGCCGGGGCAGGCCGACTACTGCGTCTACTGGTTCAGGCGCGCTCACGATCATCTGCGGGCCGGCGGCAGGGCCGGGCTCGTGGGGACAAACACGATCCGACAGAACAAGTCGCGGGAGGGCTCGCTCCAGTACATCGCCGAGAACGGCGGCACGATAACGGAGGCGGTCTCCACGCAGGTCTGGAGCGGCGAGGCCGTCGTCCACGTCTCCATAGCCAACTGGGTGAAGGGGGAGCAGGGGGGCACGAAGAGGCTCTACAGGCAGCTGGGCGACCGGTGGGACTCGGACTTCGAGGTCGTGGAGTTGGAGCGGATCAACGCTGCCCTCTCAGGCAGGTTCGACGTTACGGGGGCGAAGGAGCTTCGGACAAACGCGGTGGCGCCCGCATGCTTCCAGGGCCAGACACCAGGCCACGACGCCTTCCTGGTGGAGCCCGCCGAAGCGGAGGAGATGGTGCGTTTAGACCCGAAGAGCGCGGAGGTTCTGTTCCCCTATCTGACAGGAGACGACCTGGTCGGGCGGCGCCCGCCGTCGCCGTCGCGCTACGTTGTCGACTTCCACCCGAGGGACGTTCTGACGTCGGGCCGCTACGCGGAGCTTCTGAGAAGGGTGCAAAACCGGGTACTGCCGGACCGCAAGGCGAAGGCGGAGGAGGAGGAGCGCAAGGACGTGGCCGCCAGGGAGCGGGGGTCGGGGACGCGGGTGAACCGGCACCACCGCAACTTCTACAAGCGGTGGTGGCACCTCTCCTACCCGCGCGCGGACCTCAAGGAGCAACTCCTGAAGATCCCGCGCTACATCGCCTGCGGCCGGGTCACGAGGCGGCCGATCTTCGAGTTCGTGGACTCGGCGGTGAGGCCCAGCGACGCTCTGCAGGTCTTCCCCCTGCCCGACGACTACTCCTTCGGGGTGCTCCAGTCGGGGATACATTGGCTGTGGTTCGTGGAACGGTGCTCCACGCTCAAGAGCGACTTCCGCTACACGTCGAACACCGTCTTTGACGCCTTTCCGTGGCCCCAAGCGCCGAAGCAAAGTGACGTCGAGGCGGTCGCAAACGCCGCGACCGGGTTGCGCAGCCTGCGCACGAAGGTGGTGGGCGAGAACGGCTGGAGCTACCGAGAACTCTACAGCACGCTGGACTTGCCGGGCGAGCACCCCCTGAAAGACGCCCACGCCGCTTTGGATGCCGCCGTGCGCGCGGCCTACGGGATGTCGGCGAAGGAGGACCCGCTCGCGTTCCTGCTTGCGCTGAACGCGGCAGTCCACGAGAAGGAGCTGGCCGGCGAGGGTGTCACCGGCCCGGGGCTGCCCGAGAGCATAGCGGACCGCGTGGCCTTCGTCGGCGCGGATCGCGTCTCGGCAAGGCTCCCGTGGTGAGCGCACTCGCGGGCGGCCCGCTCCAAGCTGGGGCGAACGACCAACGTCAGGGCGAGAGGCGGAGGGCGGCGCTGTAGAGGTAGTCGGCGATGCCGGCAACGTCGCGGGCCACCACTTCCATACCGAGCTGCTCGCCGGCGCGCCTGGCCGTGTCGATCATCGGCGAGTCGTCCGTGTCGAAGGCGAAGAGGACCTCGGCCGGCTTGCGCAGGCGCGTCTCGACGTAACGCTTGTGGTCCTCGACCTTCTCGTAGATCTTCTTCGGGCCCACCTTCGACTCGGCGGTCTGGCGCTCGACGATGAAGACGTGACCGCAGAACAGGACGTGGGCGTCCGGCTTGTGCTGGTAGGGGACGTTCTCGTACTCGCCGGCGTAGACCACGCGCTTCTCGTGGCGCCACTCCCAGCCGGGGTATTCGCCCAGCTCGCCGTCCAGGCGGTGCTTGACGGCGGCGTAGATCTCCGCGGCCCTCACGTAGTGGCGCGCCTGCTTGGGCGCGAGCGGCTTGGCCGCGAAGGATTCGTCCAACGCCAGGGTCTCAGTGACGAACTCGAAGCCCGACTTGGTCAGGTTCCAGACCCCCTGCGGCGCGGTCCCGTGTTTCCACTTCGTCGGCTGCACGACGAAGAGCGGCCGGCTCGTCACGTAGCCCTTCTCGTCCAGCTTCGCCAGGCGGGAGCGGGCCTTGCTGGCGCTGGGGAAGAACAGATGAGCCAACTGCCCCGTGGACGCGTAGCGGCAGAAGAAGAGGGCCAGGAGAACCTCCCAGTCCCTATCGGTGATGGTCCCTCTGCGTCCCGCTGTCAGCGTCACGGTTCCGCCTCCCCTATCAGTGTCGTATCTTGCCGGCGAGCATCCTGGCCTCCGCGGACCTTATTGACCGGCGCCGCCAAAGCACGAGAGCGGAGAGGGCCGTCGCCGCGTAGAGGGCGGCCGTGCCGGGGTTCGAGACGAGCGGGCCGATGTCGGGCGCCATCCCGAGCGTCGCCGCCAGCGCGAGGATGCCTTCCAGCGCCGCGATGATCCAGCCGGCCAGGAAGTACCCGAGCGGCCACGCCAGGGCGCCCCACAGCGCCTCCTCGCGCGTCAGGACGGCCGCGGACGGTCCTGACCCGTCCGGAACCTCGTGCAGCTCCCAGCGGTCCCTGAGGCGGAACCGGGAGGCCTTCCAGCGGTCCTGGTGACGGGCGCGAACCTTGAGCACGAGGAAGACCGCGATACCGGTGACGGCGGCCAGCACGAAGAGCGGGTAGTGGTCGTAGAGGAGGCGGAAGGGCGATGCGTCAGCCAGGCGCCTCAAGGGACCCAACGGCCCGGAGTACAAGACCGGCTCGCCGGCGGGGGTGGTCGAGACGTAGCCGGCGAAGTCCCGGAGGCGCAGGAGGAGCGCGCCCAACGCCAGCCCGATCGCCGCGGCGACGGCGACGCAGACGAGGACCGGCTTGAGCGGGAGCGGGGGAGCGTCCTTGTGCTCCAGCGCCTCCCTCGAGTGCGCGCCCTCGGTCTGCGCGGAGGCGCCCGACTCGTCTCCTTGCTCCTGACGGGCGGGGCTCTCCGGGAAGAGCTCGCGGAGACGGTCCTGGGCCTCGTCTTCGGAGAGGGCGCGTATCCACTCGCCGAGCGAGGTGGGTCCGTGGTGGCCGTCCGCGGAGGCTTCTCCTTCGGGTTCGTCCCCGCCGGCGAGCGCGACCACGGCCGGGTCGCCGCCCTGACGCTCGATAAGCCAGCGGGCGGCCTTCGGCGCCTCGTGGTAGCGGGCGTTCGACTCCCCCACCCCCGACCGCGGCACGTAGGCGGTCCGGCGGTCCGAGAGGTCCACGCCCTCCAGCTCCGGCAGGACGGCGTCCACCGCCTGGCGTCCCTCTCCGGGGCCGGTCGCGGCCCTGTAGCGCCGGAAGCCGCCGATCGCGCCCACGACGACGTCCTCCTGGGCGGCGAGCATCGCCCCGAGCGGTCCCTCGCAGAAGCCCTCGAGTTGGCCGGGCGGGTAGTGGGCGAAGACGTAGAGGTGAGCGCCCGCGCCCTTCAGCGGCACGGTCTCCTCCGCGTCGAGCTCGCCGCTCTTGTGGTCGAACGGCAAGCCTTCCACGCCCGCCAGAAGACCATCGTCGTCGAAGCAGGGGATGAGGACGTGCTGCTCGGAGCGTCCCTGCGCCAACGTAAGGTTGACCTTCCCGCCCTCGTCGGCCTCAAAGCCGGGGACGGTGAGGAGCCTCTTCGCGCCGAAGCGCTCGGCGAGCTCGGCGACGGCCGTCCTGGTCGCGTCCGGGCCCAGGGAGGCGAAGCGGCCGACCTTCGCGGTGGCGCGCATCACGCCGAGCCTCTCCAGCGCCGCGAGGTGCTCCTCCTTGGGCGGCAGCTTCTCGATGAGGGCCCGGTAGACCTCGTCCCTGAGCTTGCGCGCCCCGCGCGAGACCCCGCGCCCGTCGGGTTTGGCCGAAGGCTCGTCGGCGGCGTCCCAGAGGCCCGGCTGGGCCTCGTGCCCGTCCTGTTGTTCGGCGTCGCGCGTTCCGGAGGAGCGGTTCCTTTTCGATGGCTTCGACGCGGCGCGGCCCTTGCGGAGATCTTCCTCGGTGAGGACGTTTGCTCCACCGCCGGCGGTGGACGCGGCGTCCTCGCTCTCGACCGCGGCGGGGGCAGGGGTGTCCGGGGCGGGGACGAGGCCGTTGGCGGTCGCGGCGGCGTCTGCGGAGCTGGGCGCCGCGTCGGCCGTGGACAACGCCGTATCTCCGGCCTCGTCTTTGGGCTGTGGCGGCGGGGCGGGGGGTTTCTCGTCTTCGGGCGGGGCCGCCTCGGCCAGGAGGGCTGCGAAGCGGCCGGCACGCTCGGCAGGGTCGAGCGAGAGCAGCCACTCGTCCAAGTCCATACCGTCGGGGAGGAGGCAGATCGCGGGCAGGCCGTTCTGAGGTCCGGCGACCCAGCGGGCCGCTTTGGGCGCCGCCCTGAGCACGTTGGGGTTGGGCGGGGAGTCGGCGTCGGGGATGTAGGGAACGGTCCGGCCGCCAAAGTCCGCGCCCTTGAGCTCCAGGAGGGGATCTCCCGGCGAGCCATCGAGCATCTCCGGGGAGGGGCTCGCCCGGAAGCGCTCGCAGCCCATGATGGCGCCCACGGCGAGGCCGCACTCGGCGGCGACGATCGCGCCCATCGCCCCCTCGCAGACCGCGAGGAGCTCGTCGGGCCGAAAGCCGGGAAAGACGTAGAGGTGGTTGCCGGCCCGCCTCAGGGTCACGTACTTGCGGTCCTTGACCTCCCCCACGATCCTGCCCTCGATGGTCGTGATGCGCCCCCGGGCGTCGTGGTACGGGATGAGGATGTAGTTGCCGGTGAGGGTGAACTTGATACGACCGCTCTCCCCGTCCTCGGAGAATCCGGGCACGGACAGGAGCGCCTCGCGGCCCAGTTCGCGCTGGAGAACCGCCTTCACCTTGCTGGCGCGCGGGGCGGTCATGGTGCCGAAACGCCCGCGCCTTATGGTCGCGTTCGAGAGGCCGCGCTTTTTCAGGTAGGCCCGGTCCCTCATCTCCAGGGGGCAGATCTCGAGGATCCGCTCGTACGCCCGGGAAGCGACGTCGAGGTAACCGTCCGGCTCGTCCGGGCCCCTGGGCGCCTCGTCGCCGCCGCCGGCCGGTGGGACGTCGGTGGGATCTTGCGGCCTCCGATTCTGGCTCCCGACGGGCACGGCCCGGGGACCGCTCGCGGAGGCTGCGGCGCCGTTCCCGTGCGCGGGGTCTTTGTGGTCCTTGCGTCGCGCCGTCGCGGGGGGCTTTGGTTGGTCCGAGGCGGAGCCGCCGTTCCGTTCCCGCGCCGCGGGTTGCGGGCGGGCGCCGTTGCGCGAGTGACCGGCGGCCTCCTCCAGGCCGAGGAGCTCGTAGCTCCTGGCGAGCACGGCGAGGAAATCCGCCTTGTAGTCGAGGTCCTCGAGGCCGGCGAGCATGACGAAGACGTCGCCGCTCCCGGCGAGGCGGCAGTCCGCAACCAGGCAGCCGCCCTTGCCGCTGGCCTTCACGACCGAGTACTTCTCGCTCTTCCCGCACGCGGGGCAGTCCCAGACGGCGCGGGCGCCTTGGTCTTTGGGCGGCCCGAGACAGACCGAGAGGAGCTCCAGCGTCCGTTCCCGGACCAGGTCCTTGTCGTAGCGCTTGGGGCGCTCCGACCGGGCAGGCGTGGCCTTTTCGCTCTGAGTCCTGGAGCCCATTAGAGTTCACCCTCCTCCGGAACGACGAACGGCGGGCGGCCGTAAGCCTCGCGGACCAGATCGGCGAGATCTGCGACGTCGGCAGGGGTGTGCTCGCGCCCAGCCTCCTCGAAGGCCAGCGGAAGGTCCCAGGTAGGGCTGACGCCCGTGAGCGCGTCCTGATTCTCGCCGAGGTAGAAGAGCTCGGCCCGCGTGAAGCAAATGACGTGGTAGACGGTGCAGGCTTCCTCGGGCAGCCGCGCGTAGACGTCCTCGACCAGGTCGACGCCTTGCGTGTTGGGGCTGTCCTCGAAGGCGCGGCCGTTCAGGTAGAGCGTACCGTCGACGTCCGCGGTGACCGTGCCGGCCTCGTCTCGAACAACCACGACGATGACCCCGACGGGACCGACGGCCAGGAAGTCGATCATTCCGGCCTCCTCGGTCATGAGCTCGTCGAAGACGTAGTAGCCGTGGGCAGCCGCCGACCGTAGGGCCAGGCGCACGTGCTCGCGGCGCTCGGCGCGCGCTATGCGCTCCTCCCTTGCGGACAAGCGTGCCCGGTCCTCCTCGCGCCACGTAGGCAGCGCGAGGAGTAGCTGTAGGAGCAGTGTTGTCATTAGGATGCGGATAGTCGCGCCTCTCACGTGTTCGCTAGGCCGCCCGAGGGTTCAGCTTTACCTGGCCTTCTTCTGGCGACTGCCGGAGCCCTTTCCGCGCCGAGCGTTCTGGAGCCCGGGCGCATCGGTCTTACGCGGACGTCCCTTGGAAGTCCCCTGCATGAACTTCTCCTTGTGCTCCTGGTTGCGGTCGCGCTGCCGGATGTAGGAGGAGAGGTTCTTTGAGACGTTGGCGGCCTCGCGGCTGCGCTGTCCCTGGCGCTGGGCGTGCTGGATCTTGCGGGCCGCGCCGCCCTTGCCCTCGCCGATCCTGGAGCCGGGCTTGGAGCTTCCGGGCTTGGAGCCTCCGGACTTGGAGCCATCGGTCCGCGGCGTCGGGATCGACCCGCCCCCGCTGGAGCGGTGGAAGAGGCTCTTCGTGGCCTGGGAGACCGCCGTCTTCAGGGGGGTGGCGACGGCCAGGTGGGCACCGGCCTTCGCGAGCCCCACCAGGCCGCCGCGGCCGGGGAGCTGGACGTTGAAGGCCCACTCGATGCACTTGAAAGGCGTCTTGTACATGACCCACATCGTACCTATGGCGCCAATAGAAGTCACCGCGCTCTCGGAGATGAAGCCCAGGGAGTTCGTCATGGAGCCGAAGATCGCGTCCGGCGAGGTCACGACGAGGGACCCGATACCGAGCTCTATGGACCAGAGCGCAGGGATACCGGCGCTGGCTACAACGCCGCGGAACCAACTCCCCGCGAGCGACTGGAAGCTGGGGACTATCGAGGCGCCGAGGGCGAAGACACCGCCGACAAAGAGGATGGCGTAGAGGAGCTTGTTGAGGATCGCGACCACGACGAGGAGGCCGCCCACGACCGCCGCGGCGACGAGCAGGATGAGGTTCAGGAAGTTGCTGACGGCCATGTTGCCGATCGAGGCCTTGAAGAGCTCCCGGCTGACCTCGTTTATGTCGCCGCCGCTGGGCGCGAAGGCCTCCGAGACGCCCGCGGTGATCCTGGCGAGCTCCCCCATAAAGACGGGCAAAAAGGCGAAGGCGATCGCGATGCCGATCAACTTCGGGAGTCCCTGGAAGCCCGCGTAGGCGAGGTCGTAGTTGTCCGAGCGGACCATCATCAGGATGCCCA
>JADDPV010000103.1 GCA_016781705.1 Rubrobacter sp. | reverse complement strand
TCGCCAGGGCGTTTCGGGCCTCGCCCTTGTTCAGGCCTGCGGTGACGCGCCGCCTCAGCTCGGGGCTCTTGAGCCATTCGAGGTAGAAGATAGAGCGCTCGATCTTGCCGATCTCTTTCAGGGCCCAGGCGAGGCCGTTCCTCCTCGGGTAGGCGGCGAGCTTTCCGAGGATGAGGGATGCGGTCACGGCGCCGGTCCTGACCGACGAGGCGAGCCTTAGCACCTCCTCCCAGTGGGTCTCTATCTGTCTGGTCCTGACCGTGCCGCCGACCAGCGGCGCGAGGTCGGGGTAGCGCGAGGGCTTCTCGACGGTGAAGATCCTGCGGTCCTTCAGGTCGCGGATGCGCGGGGCGAAGCGGAAGCCCAAGAGATGGCACGTCGCAAAAACCTGGTCGGTGTAGCCTTCCGAGTCCGTGAAGTGTTCTTCTATGCCCAGGTCGGTCTCGTGGTAGAGGAGGCCGTCGAGGACGTGGGTGGCGTCGCGCACGCCCGTGCTTATGACCTTCGAGTAGAACGGGGCGTACTGGTCGGAGACGTGGGTGTAGAACATCACCCCCGGCTCGCGCCCGTACCTCGCGTTGATCTGCGAGGTGAACGCCTTGCGCCCGCCGGCCTGGTAGCGCTGGCCGTCGGAGGAGGATGTCCTTCCTTCCCCCCAATTTCCGGCGAAGGGCAGGCGGTGGTGGAAGTTGACGATCTCGGCGATCGCCCCCTGGTAGGTCTCGTCGCGCACGTGCCAGTCCGAAGCCCAAGCGAGCCTCTCGTAGGTGATCCTCGGGTCGTCCGTGGCTTCGGCCATCTTTGCGAGCCCGAGGTTCACCCCGTCGGCCATGAGAGCGGCGTAGAGGACCTTCTTGTCCTTGGCGGGTTCTTCGGTCTTGAGGTGAACGAACCGCCCCGAGTAGCCGCACCAGGAGTCCACCTCGACGAGGAGGTCCGTGAGCCTCACCCTCGGCACGAGGGAGTAGACGAGGCGGGTCACGGCGTCCATGCCCTCGGGTTCGTCCTTCTTGGGGCGGGAGATCTTTAGCCTGCCGCCGTCCAGGCTCACCCCCTCCAACTCCCCCCGCCTCACCGAGCGGCCCACCTCCGTCAGGGCCTCGTGCAGCCTCTCCTTCCGCTCCTCCAGGTAGGAGGCATAGTCCGTGTCCACGGCGACCGGCGGCCCGCCGTCGCCGAGCACCCCCTCGAAGTCTTCCTTGGGGATGAGGTAGTCGTCGAAGTCCCGATAGCGGCGGCTACCGGGCACCCACACGTTCCCGGAGCGCAGGCCGTTCTTGAGCTCCGAGAGGGCGGAGAGCTCGTAGTATCGCCTGTCGATCTCGCCCTCCGCGCCGACCACGTGGTCGCGCCAGCGGGGCTTGACGAAGGAGGTGGGCGCGCCTTCAGGCACCTTCCTCTTGCCCAACGCGTTCATCTCCTTCAGGACCTCGACCGCCTCGATCAGGGGCTCCGCCGATGGGGCCGCCTTGAAGTCGAAGGCCTCCAGCAGGTCGGGGGCGTAGCGGCGGACGTGGTGGTGGCCGGCTTCGAGGAAGTCAAGGTAGTCGAAGTTGGCCGGCATCGCCAGGCCCTCGGCCTCGGTAACGCTTTCGACGAAGCGCTCCCAGCCCATCAGCTCGTCGAGCACGTCGTACGGGTCGTCCCCGTTCTCTCTGGCTTCGATGAGGGCCTTGCCGAGCCTCGCGTAGAGGCCGACCTTCTCGTTTATGGCCTTGCCGTGGCGGCGAAAGCCCTCGTCGCGCATCTTTTCGGCTTTGTTCATCAGGGCGCCTATCATGCGGTCGTGCATCTCGAGCGCGACGTCGGAGAGCTCGGCCGACCTCTCGGAGAGGTAGGCGACGAGGGTGGCGCGTCGGCGCAGGGTGTCGAAGCGCCTGAGGTGCTGCGGGGTCGTCTTTGCGCCCTCCTTGGCCAGGCGGGCGAGGCAGTTGTGGTGCACGTTTCTGCCAACGTCCTCGGGTAGCCCGAGTGAGCGGACGAAGGTCAGGCAGTCCAGCACGTCCTTGAAGTTTTTGGGCGAGGGCGGACCGGGCGGTCGCCTCACGCGGTTCAGGAGCGTCTCGTCTTCGCCCTCGGGCACGACGAGCAGCGAGTCCAGCCTCTCCAGCTGGGCGTCCACGAGTGCCCCGACGAGCCTGCCGAAGACCCTTTCTTGGGCCCTGCGCCTCGTCTCCCACGCGAGCCGCTCGACCGACGAGATGGCCGGTGCGATGATCTCGCGGCGGCGCATCTCCTCGAGCAAGGCGCCGACCAGGGCCTCGCCTTGGTCGGTGCCCTCGGCGATCGGCAGGAGCCAATGCGAGAGCTCGCGGTAGGCCGCCCCGTCGAAGGCGCGGAACCCGAAGGTGCGCACGATCTCGGCGACGTGCTCGCGGCGGGTGGTGTCGCGACCGGCCCCGCCGGCGTAGTCCGCGAAGGCCTCCGGGTCGGCGCCGACCTGGGAGGCGGCGAACTCGACGATGGGGCGCGGCACGGGCTCGCCCGCCCTTAAAGGCCTGCCCGGGTAGCGAAGCAGGCAGAGTTGGATGGCGAAGCCCAGGCGGTTGGCGGAGCCGCGGCGGACGCTCACGGCGGCCAGGTCGGCCTCCGAGAGGGTGTGGTGGCGGACCAGCTCGCGCTCGTCCATTTCCGGAAGCGCCGACCAGCGGGCGCGCTGGTCGGCGGACAACAGTTCTCTGGTCGGCACCTAGCGCCCCCCTGCCCACGTCGTCGCGTCCAGCGCGCTGATCAACCCCCTGCCGGTCTTTGCGGTGGTAAGCGTAGTACCCGCCACCTAATCTACCTCCCTCATCCCGCCGCCGCTTCGGGCCAGCTCGAGCACCCTCGGGACCCGCCAGGGGGTGGCGCGCGTCAGGCGTAACCCCGGCATGGAGTCCTGGCGATGGGGCGAGCGGTCATCGCGCCCAACGCACGCCACATCGCCTCGGGCTTCCTCCTCCACTGCGGCTACCGCGCTTCGGCCCGGGGTGGCGCTCTCTACGGGGCGCTACCCCTTGCCCTCGACGAGGGCCTCGACGAAGGCGGGGCAGGAGGAACGGACGGCCTCGACGGCGGCCTGATCGTCGGGCGGCCCGGGTCGGAGCTCGTCGATGGGGCCGTAGACCGGAAGGCCGGTCAGCCGGGCGAGCACGGCGGGGTTCGTGCGCTCGGCGAGGTCCGGGGGGTCCGCGCGCAGGTTGAGCAGGGTCCCGAGCACCACGAGCCCGCGGGCGCGAGCGTACTCGATCGTGAGCACCGCGTGGTTTATCGTCCCGAGGCCCGTCGGGGCCACGACGAGCAGGGGAAGATGCATGGCCTCGGCGAGCCCGGCCATGTCCACGCCCCCGCCGAAGGGCACGGCGATCCCCCCCGCCCCCTCCACCAGAAGAAATGCGTGGCGCCGCCGGAGCTCGTGGTAGGCGGCCATGACGACCTCCACGGAAACC
Organism: Rubrobacter sp.; assembly: GCA_016781705.1. Lineage (GTDB taxonomy): Bacteria > Actinomycetota > Rubrobacteria > Rubrobacterales > Rubrobacteraceae > Rubrobacter_F. Next base: position 4,155 of record JADDPV010000103.1, on the reverse strand, counting down.
TCGCGCCCCTCCCTCCCGGCGGCGACGGACGGGGCGAGCGGGTCGCGGAGCTTGTACGGTACGACGAGCTCCGGCGGGTCGCCCACACCCGCGGCGGCGGCGAGGCGGGCCGCGTCCACGGAGTAGCAGGGCGCGGTCGGCTCCTCCACCCCCGTTTCGGCGGGCTTCATCACGCCGACGTCCACGTCCCTCTCGCGTAGGAGGGCGGCGAGGGCTGCCCCGACGAACGTCTTGCCCACCCCGGTGCCGGTGCCGGTCACGAAGACGCCGGGTAACGCCTGCCGCGGCGCGGGGGGCACCTAGAAGCCCCGGGGGCGCGCCTTCCGGAAGGCCTCCAGCACCCGGTCGAGGTCCTCGTCCGTGTGGGTCGCCATCGCGGTGACGCGCAGGCGGCTCGTCCCCGAGGGGACGGTCGGCGGCCGGATGGCGGGGGCCAGGACGCCCTCCTCCTCCAGCGCCTCCGATAGGGCGACGGCCCTTCCGGGCTCCCCCACCATCACCGGCAGGATCGGCGTCGTCTCGCCGGGGACGCTGTAGCCCAAAGAGCGCAGGCCCTCGCGCAAGACGTCGGAGTTCCGGCGCAGCCTCAGGCGCCGCTCCGGCTCGTCGCGCACTATGCGTAAAGCGGCGAGGGCGGTCGCGACGGTCGCCGGCGAGGGGGCGGTCGAGAACACGAAGGGGCGGGCCCTGTGGCGCAGGTAGTCCACGAGCACCGAAGGGCCCGCGACGAAGCCGCCCTCGCCGCCGAACGCCTTCGAGAGGGTGCCTAGCTGGATCAGGCGCTCCGACTCCACGCCGTAGTGGTCGGCGGTGCCCCTGCCGCCCGCGCCGATGACGCCGCTCGCGTGCGCGTCGTCCACGATCACCCAGGCGCCGTAAGCGTCGGCGAGCTGTAGGATCTCCGGCAGCGGGGCCACGTCGCCGTCCATCGAGAACACGCCGTCCGTGACGATCAGGCGCCTGCGTCCCGGGTTAGCGCTGTTGCCCGAGAGTCTGCGCTCGAGGTCCGAGGCGTCGGCGTGGGCGTAGATCTCGAGTCGCGCCTTCGAGAGCCGGGCGCCGTCGATGATCGAGGCGTGGTTCAGCCCGTCCGAGTAGATCGCGTCGTCGCGCCCGGCGAGCGCGGTTATGGTACCGAGGTTCGCCGCGAACCCGCTCCCGAAGAGGAGTGCCGCCTCCGTCCCCTCGAAGTCCGCCAAGGCGCGCTCGAGCTCGACGTGCGGCGCCATCGTCCCCGAGACGAGCCGCGAGGCCCCCGAGCCCGTCCCGTAGCGCAAGGCCGCATCCGACGAGGCCTGCATCAGGGCCTCGTCCGCCGTGAGCCCGAGATAGTTGTTCGACGCGAGGCAGACGAGCTCCCGCCCCCCCTTGACCACGACGCGGTCGGCCTTGCCCTCGAACACGCGCGGCTCGCGGTACAGATCGGCGGCCTTGAGGCCCTCGATCTCCTCCCTCAGGGCCCCGAAGACCGCCGTCCCCTCCCGCGTCCTCACGCCCGCTCCCGGGCGGCGTAGGCCCCGCGGTCGCCCGAGAGGACCCCCTCGGCCAGCGCGCGGATCTCCCCTTCGGCCTCCCACACAGCCTCGGTCAGGATCTCCATCATCTCGGAGACCTCCTCCGCGGTGCTCCCCAGAGGCGGCATGCATATGATAACGCTCCCCAAAGGCCTGACGAGCAGCCCCTTCTCCCGCGCCCTGTCGCAGACCCGCCAGCCGACCTGCGCCTCCCACGGGTAGCTCTCCTTCGTCTTCTTGTCCACCACGAGCTCTATGCCGAGCACCATCCCCTTGTACCGAACGTCCCCGACGTAAGGGTGCTCGCGCACCGCTTCCGCCCGCGACGCCATGATGCGCTCCTTCTCGGGGATGCCCTCCAAGACGCCCGCCTCGCGCATCAGTTTGAGGTTCGCCAAAGCCGCCGCGCACCCGAGCTGGTTGCCGGTGAACGAGTGGCCGTGGAAGAACGCCTTTTTTTCGGCGTGGGTACCTAAGAACGCCTCGTACACCTCGTCGGTCGTTAGGGTGGCGGCGAGCGGCAGGTAGCCGGCGGCCAGCCCCTTGCCCAAAGCCATGAGGTCCGGCGAGACCCCCTCGTGCTCGCAGGCGAACATCCTCCCCGTGCGGCCGATGCCGGTCGCGACCTCGTCGGCGATGAGGAGGACGCCGTGCCCCCGGCAGAGCTCGGCGAGCCCCCCCAAAAAGCCCTCGGGGGCGACCACGATCCCCGCGACGTTCTGCAGCGTAGGCTCGACGATCGCCGCCGCCACCTCCCCGGGGTGCTCCTCGAAGAGGCGCTCGACAGCCGCCAGGGAGTCCCGCGTCGTCTCCTGCGGGTCCTTGCCGGAGCGGTAGACGTTCGGGAAGGGGGCGCGAAGGGCGTCCGGGATCACCCTCTTGAACGGCCAGTGGAACGTGTCGACAGGGGCCGCGGCGACCGCGCCCAAGGTGTCGCCGTGGTAGCCCGCCTCGAAGGAGAGGAGGCGGTGCCGCTTCGTCCCCCGCCCCTCGCGGTTCGCGAAGAACTGCAGAGCCATCTTGATCGCCGCCTCGACCGACTCGGAGCCCGAGTCCGAGTAGAAGACCTTGTTCAAGCCCTCTGGCGATAAGTCGACGAGCTCCTTGGCGAGCAGGATCGACGGCTCGTTCGCCAGGCCGAGGAGGGTGGAGTGGGCGACGCGTTCGAGCTGCGCGCGGATGGCGGCGTCGATCTCGGGAACCCGGTGACCGTGGACGTTCAGCCAGATCGAGGAGCTCCCGTCGTAATACCAGCGGCCGTTGGCGTCCTTGAGCTTGCGCCCCTCGCCCTCCACGACGATTAAAGGATCCCTCTCGTTGTAGCCTGCCATCTGGGTGTACGGGTGCCAGACGTGCGCCTTGTCCAGGTGGGCCAAAGAGTCATGGTCGTGCCTCACGAGGAGCCTCCTTCTCGTGCGTCCCTACGGCTTGCTAGCCCGAGTATTCCTTGAGGGTCACCGCGCCCGCCCGCTCGCGCGGGAGGGTCCGCTCCTTGGCCGACTCCACGACGAGCCCGAGGTCCGAGATCATCTCGAGGTCCTTGGCCGCCGCCTGGCCCGTCGTCGTCAGGTAGTCGCCGGCGAAGATGGAGTTGGCGAGCAACAGCCCCAAAGGCTGCATGCTCCTGAGGTGCACCTCCCGCCCCCCCGCTATCCTGACCTCGACGTCCGGGAAGACGAGCCGGAACAGGGCGAGAATCTTCAGGCACCTCTGCGGCGTGAGGTCGGTCTGCCCGGCGAGCGGGGTGCCTTCTATCGGGATGAGGAAGTTGATCGGCACCGAGTCCGGCTGAATGGCCTTGAGCGCGAAGGCGACGTCCACCACGTCTTCGTCCGCCTCGCCCATCCCGAAGAGCGCCCCCGAGCACGGGCTCAGGCCCGAGCCCTTGGCCTTCTCGACGGTCCGGGTACGGTCCTCGTAGTCGTGGGTCGAGCAGATCTTCTCGTAGAACCCCTCGCTCGTGTTGAGGTTGTGGTTGTAGGCATGCACACCCGCATCCTTGAGCGTCTCGGCCTGCCCGTCCTTGAGGATCCCGAGGCACGCGCAGATCTCGAGCTCCGGGTAGCGGGACTTCACCTCCCTGACCGTCTCCGCGAAGCGCGAGACCTCGTGCCCCGACGGCCCCCGGCCGCTGGCCACGAGGCAGAGCCGCTTCGCCCCGGCCTCGCGCGCCTTCGCCGCCCGCCCGAGCACCTCCTCCTTGCCGAGGTACGGGTACTTCTGGATCGGGGCGGTGGAGATCTTCGACTGCGAGCAGTAGTTGCAGTCCTCCGGGCACAGGCCGCTCTTCATGTTCACGAGCGCGTTGAGCTTGACCCTGTTGCCGAAGAACTCGTAGCGCACGCGGGAGACGGCCGCGACGAGCTCCGTCACCCGCTCCTCCGGGTAGGAGAGCATCCACAACGCCTCGTCTCGCGAGGGCGGCTCCAGCGCGAGAGCTCCGTCCACGACCTTAGCGAGCGTTTCTTGCATGCCCTTCTACCCCCTCCTCGCGAACGCCCCGGATAGTGGCGCAGTCTAGCATCGTTCAAGGAACGGCAAAACCCTAACGGAGCTCGGGTATCCGTTCTCCTGCGTGACGCGGGGACCGTCTTGGGGGCGCCGGTCTTCGCCGAGAGCCTGGACGGGATCGCGGTGCTCG
>JADDPV010000052.1 GCA_016781705.1 Rubrobacter sp. | reverse complement strand
CGATCGTCGAGCACGTCCTCGAGCCGCTAGAAGGCCGTGATCCTAGGGTAAACCTTCCGTCCCCGCCGTCCCCTTACGCCTCGCCGGGCTGCACGTCGGGGTCGAACTCCTTCTCCTCGGCGTCGAGCTGCAGCAGCATCTCCGCGACCAGCTCGACGGGGGGTTCTTCCCGTAGGAGGCCTTCCAGCACGAGCCGGCGGCTCGCCTCCTCGGGGGGCTCCTCCGTCAGGAGCGGGTCTCGGTCGACGGCCTCCCTCAAGGCCTCCAGGACCTCCGCCTCGCGTCCGGGCCGCCCCGGCGGCGCGTTCTCGCTCATCCTCTCCCCTTCCCGTCGCCTTCTGGCATGCCGGCAGTATGGCGCGAGCAGGAGCATGCCGCTATGCTTGCGCTCGGGGTCGTACGATCGAGAGGGGCGTACATGAGGGGCCTTTGGGAACGGTACCGGGCGCTTTCCGTGCCGGTCAAGATCGTGCTTGCGTTAGTGGCCCTCGGATTGAGCATCCTGCTCAGCCCACTGATGGTGGTGCTCGCCGCCCTCGCGCTCATCGTGTGTCTCCTCGTCCTGCTCCGGGCCCGCCGCGCGTGGCCCGGCGCGCCACGGCAACGAGGAGGGACCGAAAGATGACCTGGGACGCCGGTCGCGAGCGGCTCGAACGGGACCGCCTGTTGGCCCGTCTCCTCGACCTGGGCATCGACGCGCCGGTGGTGCGCTACCCGGCGCACGCCTCGATCGAGGAGGGCAAACGGCTGCGCGGCGACCTGCCCGGCGCGTTCACCAAGAACCTGCTGCTGAAGGACAAGAAGGGCCGGCTGTTCTTCGTCACCGCCTTCGAGGACACCGACGTCGACCTGAAGACCCTCCACGCCAGGATCGGCGCGCAAGGCCGGCTCGGGTTCGCCTCCCCCGACGCGATGGCCGAGCTGCTGCACGTCCATCCCGGGACGGCGACCCCACTCGGGCTGATGAACGACACCGAGAACACCGTCACCCTCGTCGTAGACGAAGCCCTCCTCGGCGCAGAACAGCTCAACTTCCACCCGATGACCCACACCGAGAGCATCGGCCTGACCTGGCCCGAGTTCCGCGCCTTCGTGGCCTCCTGCGACCGCGAACCGCTCGTCGTGCACCTCGCGTGAGGCGGCCGTCACCGTCCGGACGATGGACCGGAGGGCCGAGACGTGCCGGAAGGCGATGCTCCCCGACCGCCACCGCCCGGGACCGGATCGGCGCGGCGGGTCCTCGACCGCCCTCAAGCGGGAGGGCGAGCGGGTGAGGCTTCGGGCCGAGAACGGCGAGCACGAGGACATAGTGGTGCCGGCCGGGGAGGTGGCTTTGCAGGGGCGGGTCGCGGCGATCGTGCGGACGGTATAGCGTCGGGGGCGAGGCGCGCGCGGCGTCGGGCGTCCTACATCCGCCTCAAGATCTCGGCCTTCTTCGCCTCGAACTCCTCGTCGGAGAGTATCCCCTCGTCCCTGAGTTCGGCGAGCTTGCGGATCTGATCGACCAAGTCGTTGCGCGCCGCGGGCCCTTCGTCCACGATCCCCGCGTGCCGGGAGGCGAACCCCGCCCTGCGCGAGGTTGGCTTCGGCATAACGACGGGCCGCTACGCCCCCGAGCGCGGCACCACGACGATGTACGTCGCGGACTTCGGCACCCGCCGGTAGCGTCTAGCGCTGCCCCAGGGGCCACGCCAGGGGGTCGTTACCCTTCCTTTATCGTCTTGTTACCGTCCTGTTATTCGGACGGCGTACAAAGGAGGTCATTACGGACCCGGCGCTACCCCCTCCTTTTCCCTTTCCCACTATTACCGGTGTCGGGTCCGCTTCTTTGTCGTTAGACGCGACGGCCGGGCACCGGGGGTTGTCGATGACTCCGCTCGAAGAGCGTCACTTGGTGCGCCTCCTTCAGCAGCCTCAGGGATTTGCGGAGGGCCTTGAAGGGCAACATCGCAGCCCTCACCGGTGCCCTCAGCGCCCCCCCGACGAACCTGCGGGGGACCCGAGCGGTCCTCCCGGCCACGTCCCTGGCGTACTCGGCGTAGATGTGCGGCGAGTACGCCAAGGCGTACCCGCAGTTGACGCACCGGCTGGCGCGCAGGTGCTGAGACAGATACAGCAGCTCGTGCGCGCCCTCCACGCGACAGTTCGAGCAGGTGAGTATGGCGTCTCGTTCGACCTTCACCCTGTCCCCTTTCGCAAGCAACGACTGCCGGTTCGGGAGTGCCGCCCACAGAGCCACAAAACCCGCGCCCATCCCATCGGCCCCGTTACCACCCGATGATCCACGGAGAGTGTACTAGAGACGACCATCACGGGGTCGCCGCCGGGAACCCAGGGACGCCGCCGGCGGTGGCGGGGCTATCGCTCCCCGAGCAGTTCCTCGGGCTCCACGCCGAGGGCCTGGGCGAGCTTTCGGGCGGTCCGAGGCGCCGCCATCCGGCGCAGCTCCTCGAAGTCGGAGATCGAGTCCGCCGAGACGCCGCTCCTGGCCGAAAGCCGCCGGATGGTCATCCCGCGCTCCTCGCGCACGCGCTTTAGGTTTTGCAGCAGGGGCACGGGCTTTATCTTCCCGCCCCTGGCATCCTCGAACCCGCCGGCCGGGGCGTTCTTCATGGGTTGTGCGCAGTCCGCGGTTAACCGCCACGTCTTGTGGGCGTCGGCTCATGGTAGAATAGTTACATGCGGTTCTTCGGCAGGGACTTCGGAGACCGGGGCGACCACGAGGCGGCGGCTCGCCATCGGCTGTTCGTTCGCATGATGAAAGCCAAGGACTTCGGGGACCGGCGCGACGTGGACCGGCTCCTGGTGGAGGCGACCCGCTGGATGAAGGCGCACCCCTACGACGCTGTGATCCACGAGGCCCGCGACCAGCTAAGGGCCAGGTTTCCGCCGGCCAGCTGATCGCGGCGCCGCTTACTCCTCTTCCTTTCCCCACTCCTAACGGTGTCGGGTCCGCTCCCTGCCGACCGAAAGCAAAACGCCGACGGGTACCACAGCCCTTGAGGCTGGCGGACAAGAGGGGCCGGGGGTCCGAAGGCCCCGGCCCCCGCCCTTGCTCGGGGCCGTCGGCTAGAACAGTTGGCCCGTGCAGACGAAGTTCACGTTGCCGCTCGGCGTGGTGACGACCTTACCCGTGCCGAGCTCTACCTTGTTGGGGGTGGAGCGGAAGCACACGAACTCCTCTATGGTCGCCCCGCCTCCTCCGCCTTAACCGGCGGCGAACGCCGGGGCCGCGGACAGCGACGGTGCCGCCGCCGCGCAAATCGCCGCCAGAAGTAGCATGGTTCTGCGACTCAAAGCCATCGACATCTCCTCCTTATTAGGCGCCCACGCATCATCGAAAGAGGCTCGTGGCCCCTCCGCTACTTGAGCAGGTCCTTGAGGGCGCCCTTCTTCTCCTTGGCGGTGCCGCTTCTCTGGTCCGCGCCCCCCTCTGCCTTCTTGTCCTTGTTGCCGGTGAGGGCCCCGCCGGCTTCCTTGATCCGGCCCTTGGCCTTGTCCATCGCCCCCTCGTTTTTGTCCTGCCTGCTGCTCTTCTTGCCGCCCACGCGCGCTCCTCCTTCTGCCCATCAATGGGCTTTTTTCCGTTGTGCTTACTGAGACCCACGCCGCGACGCAAAAGTTACGAATATTCCTGATGGCACGTGAAGGGGAGCTAGAGTCTGTCCGGTGAACACACGCGGCCTCTGTTAGCCTCGCTCCAAGCGGCGGTGTTGGGCGACGAGGGGGGCGGCATTGGCCAAGCGCGACGAGTTGACGGATCGGGCGTGGGAGCAGATCGCCCCGCTGTTGCCCGAGAACGGGCGGCCCGGCAAGCAGTGGCGCGACCACCGCACGGTCGTGAACGGCATCTTGTGGAAGCTCAAGACCGGCGCGCCCTGGCGCGACCTGCCGGAGCGCTACGGCCCTTGGCAGACCTGCCACGACCGCCTCTCCCGCTGGCGACGCGATGGCACCTGGGACCGGCTGCTCTCGCACGCGCAGACCGAGTCGCACGCGGTAGGGGAGGTGGAGTGGACGGTGAGCGTAGACAGCACGGTCGTTCGGGCTCACCAGCACGCCTCCGGCGCTCGGAGCGAGCCGAGCCGGGAGGACGCAAAAGGGGGGTCCTCCACCCGCCCGACGAGGCACTCGGACGGAGCAGAGGGGGGTTGACGACCAAGCTGCACCTCTCTTGCGACGGCAGGGGACGCCCGCTCTCGGTGGTCGTGACCCCGGGCCAGCGCCACGAGAGCACGCAGTTGGCGACGGTGCTCGACGCGATCCGGGTGGCGCGCCCGGATGGTTCCCCCGGCCGGCCGCGCAAGCGCCCGGACCGGCTCATCGCCGACCGGGGCTACAGCTACCCGAGGTGCCGGGAGATGCTCAGAGGGCGGGGCATAGCGCACACCATCCCAGAGCGGCGCGACCAGCGCGAGCGCAGGGAGGGGCGCCCGGGGCGGAGGCCGAGCTTCGACGCCGAGGTCTACGCGAAGCGCAACGTGGTCGAGCGGTGCGTGGGCAGGCTCAAGCAGTGGCGCGGGGTGGCGACGCGCTACGAGAAACGCGCCCTTAACTACCGGGCGATGGTCGTGATCGCCTCTCTGATGATCTGGCTCGCTTCTTGAGTCACCTGACAGGCTCTAGTGGAAGCGATGGGCGTCGCGCTCGTTGCAGTCGGCGCCCAGATGCACGAAGTTTCTTCGAGCATTGCGGATACCATCCCCCAGCCCAACTACTAGGAAATAAGCTGTAACGCCCCTTCGTTCACTATGTGGAGGCGCCGGTTTCCTCCTGGATCGCGCTGAGCGGTGCCGCTACGTCCTCAAGAGACTGCTGCTCGGCGTTGACGCCGAGAAAAAGCTCCACCAAGGCCGCCACAAGCACGAAGCCCGCCGCGCCAAGGTAGCCCATAAAGAGGATCCAGGGGTCGCCCGTCTCGATCAAACGCCCGTAGATCAGGGGGCCCGTCACCCCCCCGATGGCGTTGGCTATCGCGTAGAAGAGCCCCAAGGCCATCGCCCTGAGCTCCATCGGGAAGATCTCGCTGGCCGTGAGGTAGGCAGCGCTGGCGCTGGAGGAGGCGAAGAAGAACATGATCGCAAAGAGCGCCGTCTGGGCCACGGCGCCCACGACGCCCGCCGCGAACAGGTAGCCGGTCACGGCCATGATCACTGCGGCCGCGGCGTAGCAGCCCGTGATCATGGGCCTCCGCCCCACCCGGTCGAAGAGGCGCCCGAGCGTGAGCGGCCCTATCAGGCTCCCCGCGGCGAGGCCCAGAAGGTACCATCCGGCACCGCCCTCCGGTATGCCGAAGAACCTGGTTAATACCAAGGCGTAGGTGAAGAAGATGGCGTTGTAGAGGAAGGCCTGCGAGGCCATAAGCACCAACCCCAGGACGGTGCGCTTGGGGTACATCTTGAACATCGCCCGGGCGATGATCCCGAACCCTATGCTCTCTCGCTGCTCGATGGTGATGGTCTGATCTTCGCCCACCTCGGGCAGCTCCTCGCCTCCCCTGTACCGTCGCACGTCTCCTTCTATTTGCGCCACGATCCCTTCCGCTTCATCGGTCTTGCCGTGGGTCATCAACCAGCGCGGGCTCTCTGGGACGAAGCGGCGGGTCAGAAGGATCAGGAGTCCCAGAGCGCCCCCGATGAAGAACGTCAGCCGCCAGCCGTAGAACGTGGGCACGAAGGCCGTGTTCAAGATTACGAGGCTCAAGACGCTGGCCAGCGCCGCCCCGGCCCAGAAGGTGCTGCTGACCGCAAGGCTAGTCTGGCCCCGCAGCCGCGCGGGCACCAGCTCGTCCACGGCCGAGTGGATCGCCGAGTACTCTCCGCCGACACCCATGCCGGTAAAGAACCTGAACACGGCGAAGCTCAAGAAGTTGAACGAGAAGGCCGTCAGAATCGTGAAGATGAGGTAGACGGCGAGCGTGACGAAGAAGAGCTTTTTGCGGCCGTACCGGTCGGTGAGGTAGGAGAAAAGCAAGGCTCCCAGGCAGGTTCCGGCGGTGTAGATGCCCGCCCCGGCCCCGACCTGGGAGGTGGAGAGCCCGAGCCCAGAGGCCGGGTTGGTGAGCACGGCCCCTATGTTCCCCTGGATCGTCACTTCGAGGCCGTCGAGGATCCAGGTGACGCCCAAGGCCGAGATCACCGTCGTGTGCCACCGGCTCCACGGCAACCGGTCTATCCTGGCGGGGACCTGCGTCTCGACCGCGTTCGTTTCGCTCATTCTTCGCTTCCTCCCACGACGGAGCGGATCGCGTGCTTACCGCGGGCGATCAACCGCCAAGCCTTCTGTTACGCTAGTGAAGGCAAGCTTATTATCCTTATCTTGAGGCCTCAAACGAAAGGATCGTTGACCACATCGCTAGCGCGAAGAGACGTGCTGGCGCAGAATGTCTCTAACATGAGCGGGAACTCCGGTGGTGGTAGGAAGCTGACCCTGAACGAGGCCTACGTCATGGCGGTGGGTGCCATGATCGGGGGGGCATCTTCGCGGTCTTGGGGCTCGTGGTCGAGATCTCGGGTCACCTGGCGCCGTTGGCGTTCGTGATCTCCGGCGCGCTCACCTTCCTGACCGGCGTCTCGTACTCCGGCCTGTACAGGGAGTACAAGGTCCCGGGGGGCGAGGTGGCCTTCGTCGAAGAGGCGACTGGCAGCAAGAGGATCGCCGGGCACCTGGGGTGGGCGCTGGTTCTGGGTTACATCTTCACCAACGGCCTCTACGCGTTCACCTTCGGGCACTACTTGGCTAACGTGTTCGGCGCGCCCTCTTGGCTGAGCCCGGTCGCCGCGCTCTCCATCACCGCGGCCATCCTCGCCGTGAACCTGGTCGGGGTCGGTTCGTCCGGCAAGACGGAGCTCGTGACCGTGTGGGGCAAGATCCTCATCCTGGGCGGTCTGGCGGCCGTCGGCATCTGGCAGTTCCAGCCCGAGAAGCTCCAGCCGTTGGTGGAGAAGGGCGCCTTCTCGCCCCTGATCGCGGCGGCCGTCATCTTCATCTCGTTCGAGGGCTACCAGCTCCTCGCGTACGACGTGGACGACATGGAGGAGCCCGAGAAGAACCTCCCCCGTTCCGTGCTGCCCGCGATCGCGACGGCGACCCTGATCTACGTCGCCGTCGCCCTCGCCGCCCTCCTGCTGGTCTCGGACAAAACCCTCGTCGAGCAGCGGGAGGTGGCCCTGGCGACCGTGGGGAGGGCAGCGTTGGGGTCTTTCGGGCTCTGGGCCGTGACCGTCGCCGCGCTGTTCTCCACGGCCTCGGCGATCAACGCCACGCTCTTCGGGACGGCCCGGCTCGCCGTGCGGCTCGCCCACGAGGGCCAGATGCCAGCCTTCTTCCGCGAGACCGGCGGTACCCCGCGCCGGGCCCTGACCGTCATCGCCGTGGTGGGCGGAGCGTTCGCGATGCTCGGCAGCATAGAGCAGATCGTCACCTTCGCCAGCCTGACCTTCCTCGCTGTCTTTGCGACCGTGAACTTCCTTTGGGGCCGAGAGGCGGGGAAGGGGTACCAGAAGGCCCTGGCCTACGCGGGGTTCGCCGGCCTCGCGCTGGCGTTCGTCACGGTCGTGATCTGGCTCTCGCAGAACCGGCCCTCGGGGCTCCTGATCGCGGCC
>JADDPV010000131.1 GCA_016781705.1 Rubrobacter sp. | reverse complement strand
GTCCTGCCCGCCGGTGCCTTGTATGGGGCGTCGGCCGAGGTTAGCGGAGCTTGTCCTTGACCTTCTCTTCCTCGTCTTTGAGGTAGAGGAAGACGTCTTGGGCGAAGCGGACGGCGTGTTCTTCGGGCAGGTTGATCCTGCGGTTGGCGATGACCGACCCGAGCTCGCGGACGGCGGCGTCCGCCATGCCGACCATCATCTCGGCTTCCTGCAGGACTTCCTGGCGCTCGGACTCGGAGAGCTCCTGGGGCCTCTCGGCCTTCTCCCGGTGCTCCCTGAGGTACTCGATGAAATCCCTGATGCCCAAAGACCCGCCTTTCTCCGTCCCGTCGATTATAGCGGCTGAGCCCGCGGGTTCAGGGCCGGCTGTCCTCCAGGATCTCGGGGGTCACGTTCGGCGAGCCGATGGCCCGCGCCCGGTCCTCGGCGAGCCTGCGGGTGCGGCCCCTCAGAAAGGCCGGTACCTCCTCCAGCTCCTCCAACGCCTCCTCGGTCCACCCGGGTCCCCGGGCCTTCCCCACGCGACGAGCTCGCCTGGTGGGCCGCCCAGAGCGCCGTCGAGGGCGTCGGCGAGTACGCTGGAGCCCCTGTAGCCCATCAGCGGCCTCCCCACGAACGGGTTCTGGGCGACGGGGGGGCAGAGGGGGAGAAACGGGATGCCCAAAGCGTCGGCGACGTCCCCTTCGAGGTGCGTACCGACGATGAGGTCCGGGTTCGTCTCCTCCACGCGGGCGGCGACCTCGTCGGGGTCGTCGGTGAAGAACGCCTCGTCGGTGAACGTCCCCGCCTGGAAGAGGAAGTCCTTTTCGAGGTGCGGGAGGTACGTGCCCGCCCAGGCGACCTCCAGGCCGACCTCACGCGCCAGGGTGTACCCGAGTCCCAGGGCGTAGGTGAAGTCCCCGAAGACGACGGCGCGGCGGCCGGCGAACGTCTCGGGGACGGCGAGGCGGGCGTACCACGGCAGCTTCGCCGTGCGCGCGAGCTCCGCCCAGACCGTCCGGCGCACCCTCCCGGCGTCTAAGGAGCACAGCTCGCCCACCGCCCTCAGGACTGCCCCCGTCCCGGCCGAGCCCAGGGGCGGGGTCGTCACGCGCGGCATCCCGAACTCGTCGTGCAAGAAGCGGGTCGCCTCCTCCCCGACCTCCCGGTAGAGCACGACGTTCGCCCACGCCCGCGGAAGACGGGCGAGCTCCCCGACCGAGGCCCCGAGCGGCACCCGCACGGCCCCTATCCCCAACAGGCCCAGGAGGCGCTCCATCTCCTGGGCCTCCTCCTCGGCCCCCGGCCCGAAGATCGGCGGCCCGAAGACGTTGACCGTCGGCGTCGGGCTCTTGGCCTGGGGCCTGGCGTGCGCCCTTACGAGCTCCATGAGGGCGAGGTCGGCCGCCTCGATCTCGCGCAGGGAAGGCGCCTCCCAGGGACAGATCACGAGCTTCGGCGCCCGGCCGGTCTCGCGGCTCTCGGGGAGCACGGGGTCGGGGAGCCCTTCCCCGGAGAGCAGCGCCGATTCCGAGCGCGCCAGGATCACCGCCTCGGTGTCGGGGTTTTTGCGCAGGACCTCCGGCAGGTCTCGCGCGAGGCCCGGCCCCCCGATGGGGCTCAAGGAGACCGGAGCCGGGTCCCCGAAACGCGTGAGCGCGCCGTGGAGCGCCGGGAAGTACCCCTCCTCCGGGTAGGCGCACAGCACCGCGCGCGCCCCCTCGACGGAGGCGGCCACGCGCAGGATGCCATGGCTACCAGGGCCCTCGTAGAGGCCGCGCAGGACCCTCATTTATGCTCCGGGGGTCCCAACGGCCTCACAGGTTCAGGGCGTCCAGGGCCTCGGCCCGCTCGAACGTCCGGGTGAAGAGGGCGAGCACCCTGCGCGCGCCCTCGTACCCCCTCGGGTCGAGGGCGAGGAGGTCCAACGACGAGCGGCACAGGTGCCCCCGCGCAACGAGCGGGACGAAAAGCCCGGGGCCCGCCACCACCACGTCCGGCCGCGCGGCCTCGATCCGGTCGAGCTGCGCCCGCCAGTCCGGGGACTCGACCACGTCCACGTCCGACCCCAAGGCCGAGAGCTCCACCCCGAGAAAGCGCTTCTCCAGGCGTGGCGTCCCGACCTCCAGCACGACCGCCCCCGCGTTCGCGAGGAAGCGGGCCAGCGGCACCTCTAGGCCCGAATCCCCCGTAAAAAACACCCGCTTGCCCCGAACCCTGCTCCTCAGGTGCTCCAGGCCCTCCCATATCTTTCTCGCCCGCGCGGTCCCGCTCGTCACGCCGCCGGTCGCCGCCACCACGTCGCCGATGAAGCGGGAAGTCCCGTCCACACCTATAGGAAAAAGCGTCTTGACGACCGTAGCCCCGCGCTCCTCCGCCTCCCGCGTGGCCCCGGCGAGGTACGGGTCCAGCACCGCCACGACCGCCCCCTCCCCGACCGCCGGCAGCTCCGAGATCCCGCCCGGGAGGCCGCCCCGCTCGTCCGCCGGCACGCTCCCGCCTACCTCGACCCCGGCCCGCCTGAGCTCCGAGGCCAGCTCGCCCCGCGAGCGCGAAGCCCCGCCGAGCAGCACGACCGACTTGCCTTCACTCGCTTCGTCGTACGACCCGCGGCCCCCTGTCCTCCCCCTCAGCCTGCCGAGGAGACCCGCCCTCGCGCCGCCCTTGGCGTGGATCGACTCCTCGTGCTCGGGGCCAGAAACGCCGGACGGGCTGAGGTCGACGAGGACCCGCAGCGCTTCGTCCACGAGGTCGGTCGAGAGGACGCCGGAGGTGGCCGGTACCGCTTCGATCGCCCGCACCGGCAGGCCTCCCAGGCGCCGCTCGGCGAGCTCCGCCTCGAAGTGGGGGTCCACGCCCAAAAAGCGCGCCGACCGGCAGGCGACGAGCAGCACTACGCCGGCGTCGCGCGAGCCCGAGGCGGCCTCGACGACGCGGGAGGCCAGGACCCCGCCCTCCGGCCGCTCGCCCGGCTCCAGAACCACGAAGGAGACGCTCGGCGCGGGCTTCTTTGGGAAGACGCCGGGGGCGGGGGACCCGGGGAGCGGGCCGGCGAGGGAGAGGGCGAGGTGCGCGTCGGCGCGGGTGCCGACCACGAGGATCAGGGCGTCCTTGAGGTCCTCCGCCAGGCCAGAGAGGCCGTGCAGCGGGGAGACGACGTCCGGTACCCCCGACTCGTTGAGGATGGTCAATCTCTCTCCCTAAATCTTTTGCGAGCCTCCCCCGTGGCCCGCGACCCGCTCCAGGAGGTACTAGTTTAAGGCGTCCAGGGTCTCGAGCGCTAGCTCCATCATGCTGTCCACGGCGTTCTTGAGGGAGGAGTCCTCTATACGCTCGACGCCCGCGGCTGCGATGGTGTCGGAGACCGTGAGCAGGCAGCCGGCCTTCACGCCGTGCATTGCCGCGAGCGTGAAGATTACCGCCGCCTCCATCTCGACCGCGAGCACGCCGAGGGAGTTCCATAGTTCCTGCGGGTCCTCCTCCGGGTCGTAGAAGAGGTCGGAGCTCACTATGGGCCCCACATAACGCGTGTGATCCGGAGCGATCCGTTGGGCCGCGTGGTACGCGGCGTGTACGAGGTCGAAGTGGGCGGCGGGGGCGTACGGGATGCCCTGCGTGATGCTGGAGACGGTGCCGTCTTGGGCGGTGGCGGCGGTCGCGATCACGAGGTCGCCCAGCTCCATCTCGGGGTGGTAACCGCCGCAGGTACCGACCCGGAGAAGGTTCTTCGCGCCGAGCCGGACGAGCTCTTCCGTGATGATCGCGGCCGAGGGGCATCCCATACCCGTGGTCTGCACCGAGACGGGATTGCCCTTATACGTGCCGGTGTACCCGAGCATCCCTCGCTCCTCGGTCACGAGCTTCGCCTCTTCGAAGAAGTTCTCTGCGATGTACTTCGCCCGCCGGGGATCCCCCGGCATAAGCACGTTCTCGGCGAAATCTCCCGGCTCGGCCCGCACGTGGACAGGGCTCATATGCCTCCCTTCGGTCGGCGCCGTCGGTCTTCGACTCTCAGCCCATTGCGGCTAAGGACCGACCGCCACGGTTGGCCGCGTCGATTACAGGCTCCCAAGGATAACAGGGGGGCGGCGCGTGGGCCCGTCCGAGATCCCCAGTGAAGCGAGGATCATGGCTTCTGCCCCGTCGGCGTTGCGCGTACCGTAGATCCGGGCCACCGTCTGGCCCTCCTCGACCCCGTCTCCCGTCTTCACCAGAACCTCGACGCCCACCCCCGGGTCCACCCGGTCGCCCTTCTTCTCCCTCCCGGCGCCGAGGGCGAGGGCGGCCCGCCCGACCCCCAGAGCCCCGAACCCCGCGACGTATCCGGAGCGAGGCGACGCGACCTCTCGGACGTCGCCCGAGACGGGTAGGTCCTCGAGCGCCCGGGCGTCGCCGCCCTGGGCGGCTACAAACTCGCGCAGCTTCTCGAAGGCGGCGCCGGAGGAGAGGGCGCGCTCCACGGCCCCTTCCGCATCGGGGATCCCCTTGATCTCCAGCAGGTGGACCGCGACGGCCCGAGCCATCTCCGAGAGGTCGCCGGGGGTCTCCTCGCCCCTGAGGAAGCGCACGCTCTCGCGGACCTCCAGAGCGTTGCCGATGGCGGCCCCCAAGGGCTCGTCCATGTCGGTGATAAGAGCCGATGCTCGTATGCCCGAGTCGTTGCTCAGGCGGACGAGGAGGCTCGCAAGCTCGTGGGCTTCCTGCGTGCTCTTCATGAAAGCGCCCGAGCCCTGCTTCACGTCGTAGAGGAGGTGACCCGCGCCGGTCGCCGCCTTTTTGGAGACGATGGAAGAGCCGATGAGGGGCAGGGAGTCGACGGTGCCGGTGGCATCGCGGAGGGCGTAGATCGCCTTGTCCGCAGGCGCTACGTCTCCGGCCTCCGCGATCGCGAGGCCCACCGACTCGACCTGGCGGCGGAAGCGGTCCTCCGTGAGGGCGACGGAGAAGCCAGGGATCGCCTCCAGCTTATCCACCGTCCCGCCGGTCGTGCCGAGGCCGCGGCCCGAGAGCTTCGCGACGGGGGCCCCGCAGGCGGCGACGATGGGCAGCGAGGTCAGGGAGATCTTGTCCCCGACCCCGCCGGTGGAGTGCTTGTCCACGCACTCCGGGAAGGAGTAGCGCGCCCCGGAGGCGGCCATCGCCGCCGTCAGCGCCAGCGTCTCCCCATAGCTCATCCCCCTCACGAAGATCGCCATCAGGAGCGCCGACATCTGGTAATCGGGCACCGCGCCGCCGGTGTAGCCCTCGACCACCTCACGGACGAGCTCTTCCGAGAGCTCGCCGCCCCATTTCTTGAGCTCTATGGCCTCCAGCACCGCGCTCCCCGAACGGGCCGCGTCTTCTTTGTTACCGGCCAAGCCGTGCCTCCTCCGTACGCGCTCTTCGGCCCTCGCGGTTCTTGGGGAGGGTCAGCGTGGTATCCTCGCGAGCGCTCCGGCCAGTTCGTAGAGGCCCGGGTCTAGCGGGCGCTCCCCTCCGACCACATCATCGAGTGCGTGCCGCTCGATGGCATCCCCCCTGAGCCCCACCATCTTTCCGGCGTCGCCGTCGGCCAGGGCTTCGACCGCCTCGGCGCCGAGGCGGCCGGCCAGGATCCGGTCGAAGGCGGTGGGGCTGCCGCCGGATTGGATGTGGCCCGCGGCCGTCAGGTCGGCCGCGTAGCTCTCCCCGGCGTGGTTTATGTGGCCGCAGAGCTCGTCGGCCGTGGGCGAAGCGCCCTCCGAGACCACGACTATGAAGTGGGACTTGCCCCCCTCGTACGATTCTTCGAGGAGGCGCACGACGTCTTCGGGCTTCGTCTCGAACTCCGGCGTCAGGACCGCGTCGGCCCCGCCGGCGAGGGCGCTCATACCGCGAGGTAGCCGTTGTCCCGGCCGAAGACCTCGACGACGTGCGCCCGGTGGTGGGAGCCCGCGGTGTCCCTTATGCGGTCGATGATCGAGACGGCCGTGTTGAGCGCGGTGTCCACCCCTATGGACATGTCCGTGCCGGCGACGTCGTTGTCTATGGTCGCCGGTATCCCCGCAACCGGCAGGCCGAGCTCGTTCAGCGCCAGCGCTCCGGCGAGGCTCCCGCCCCCGCCGATGACCACCAGCCCTTCGACCCCGGCCTCCCTGACCGCTTCGACCGCGCGGCTCTTCCCCTCGTCTGTGGCGAACTCCTCTGAGCGCTCCGTGCCGAGCATCGTCCCGCCGCGTCCCATCCAGCCGCTCAGGGTGCCGGAGTCCACGGGCCGGAAGCTCCCCTCCAGAAGCCCCGCGTAGCCCGACTCGACAGTCACGACTTCCCAGCCCTTGCCGAAGGCCGCCTGCGCGACCGCCCGCACCGCCGCGTTCATCCCGGGGGCGACGCCCCCGCCGGTCAGCACCGCTATCTTCAAAGATTCCTCCCCGTCCCTCGCACCCCTATCCCAGGAAGTTCTTCCCGGGCAACCCTTCCCCTTCCATCCCGAGCCACGCCGCCACACTCGCGCCCACGTCCGAGAAGCCGTCCCGGATCCCCAGGTGATGCCCGCCGGTACCGTCTCCCCCCACGACCAGGAGAGGGACGCGCTCGCGGGTGTGGTCGGTCCCCTTGAAGGTGGGATCGTTGCCGTGGTCCGCCGTGATGACGAGCAGATCGTCCTCCGAGAGGGCGGCGAGGATCTCGGGCACCCGGGCGTCGAAGCGCGCGAGGTTCTCGGCCATGCCTTCGGGGTCGCGCCGGTGGCCGTACTTCGCGTCGAAGTCCACGAGGTTGGCGAAGATGAGGCCGGACTCGACGCTCCCGAGGGCCTCCAGGACGGCGTCTACCTTCGCGGCATCGTCGGGCTGGCCGGGGAGGTGATCGGTGATGCCGCGCCCGTCGAAGATGTCCCGGACCTTGCCGACGGCGACCACCCCGTGGCCGGCTTTCTTCAGGAGGTCCAGGTAGGTGTCGCGGGGCGGCGTGATGCCGTAGTCGTGGCGGTTCTCGTTCTCCCGCTCGTAGGCGCCGGGGCTGCCGTGGAAGGGGCGGGCTATGACGCGCTCGACGAGGATCCGTCCTTCTCCGATGAGCATCTTGTGGGCCTTCTCGCAGGCCTCGTAGAGCTCTCGCAGAGGGATGACGCCGGTGTGCGCCGCGACCTGAAAGACCGAGTCGGCGGAGGTGTAGATTATCCAGGCGCCCGAGGCTTCGTGCTCCGGCCCGAGCCTCTCCAGAATCTCCGTCCCCGACGCGGGCTCGTTCCCGATGACCTCTCGCCCGGTCTCCTGTGTGAAGCGCGACAGGATCTCCTGCGGGAACCCTTCGGGGTAGGTCGGCAGGGGATCTTCGAGGGCGAGCCCCATCATCTCCCAGTGTCCGGCGAGCGTCGCCTTGGCCGCCGAACGCTCCTCCATGAGGCCGTAAGCCGCGCGCGGAGCCTCGACCGGCGGGACGCCCTCGGCTTCGACGGCGTTCCCGAGCCCGAGGCCGGCGAGGTTCGGCACCTCGAGGCCACCCACCGCGCGGGCGGTGTTGCCCAGCGTGTTCGCACCAACGTCGCCGAACTCGGCCGCGTCGGGGGCGTTCCCCGCACCCACGCCGTCGAGCACCAGGATCACGGCCCTCCGGCCCATCGCGTCCTCCAGTTTCCGTCTTGCCGCGTCCCCGCCGCGCTCAAGCGACGCTGCCGAAC
>JADDPV010000048.1:2181-7697 GCA_016781705.1 Rubrobacter sp. | reverse complement strand
ACCTGTCAGCGTTTATGGCAAGCGATCCCAGAGAAAAAGAGCTACAAGGGGGAGCGAACTGCTACAGCAGCGACGACTTCAGGGATCACCTACTAGCCAGTAGGTGATCCCTGAAGATCACCCCATAGGCCACCCCGGCGAGGAATAAGGCCAGACTTGCCACGTCGTCGAGCGTTGGATCAACACTTTGAGGCAGCGGCTCTCTCGCTTGGTGCGAAAGACACTCGTCTTCTCCAAGTAGTCGCGCCATATATGCACTACTTCTGCCCCAAGCTCTTCATCCATCGCTATAACCTGGGGAGCTAAGGAGTATCATTCCACAATGAAACACTACCCACAATTCTATTCAACCGTAAACGGTATCAGCTTGTCAGCACTTCACCTGTCAGCACCCTTCGGTCGGCAGTTGGGCTCGCGTGAGCCGTTTGGCCTTCACATTGCGTCTCTAGCGAGCCGACCTTCCGCCGCCAACAGAGCCTCTCTTCTTGCTGGCTAGCTGACCGGCTACAAGAGCTTCAGATTCGCGGTCGCTCCTTCGAGGTTAGCGAAAAAGGTGTCCATCTGGAGGACGCGCTCGTGGGCCACGGCGCGGCTCGCGTCGAGGCGCAACAGGTCCGGGAGGCCGTGGCGCAGGTCTTTGGCGTGACGGATCGCGGCTGGAACGTCGGGGACTTCCTCTTCGAGGCCAACCATCGCCAGGACGCGTGAGACGCCTATGGCGCCCAGGTAATCGAGGGCGACGGCGTCCTTGATGAGCAGGGCCTCGTTGGAGCGGCCCGGAGGCGCGCCCGGCGGGTGATGCTCTATGGCGTCGAGGACGAGGCGGGCGGCGAGTTGCGGGAAGTTCCCGTCGCGCAGGAGACGCGCGGCGACCGCCACGGAGCGCCGCGCGTGGTCCGCGCCCTCTCTCAGGCGGTAAGCGCGGTACAGACCGACGTCGTGGAGGAGCGCGGCGAGGCGCAGGGCTTCGGGGTCGTGGTCGAGGCCCTCGGCGC
Organism: Rubrobacter sp.; assembly: GCA_016781705.1. GTDB lineage: Bacteria > Actinomycetota > Rubrobacteria > Rubrobacterales > Rubrobacteraceae > Rubrobacter_F. Next base: position 6,702 of record JADDPV010000048.1, on the reverse strand, counting down.
GGGCGAGCTCCTCGGCAAGGCCGTGGACGCGCAGGCAATGAGCATAGCCCCACACCGGATGCGTCCCGGCCCGCGAGATCAGGCGCTCCATCTCCTCCACGATCACGCGCATAGGCGTGCAAGTGTAACGAAAGCGGCCGCTAGCCGCTGACGAGGAGCCGGCGGCTAACGGCCCAGCCTTGCGAGCAGGTTGTCTAACGCCCCGTACCGTTCTTCCGGACGCCCGGACTCTACCCCCAGAGATCCTTCGGCTCAGATCCGGGACCGTCCCTCCACCCTCCACGGCTAGCGTCGTCGGTCCGGTCGTCTCCCGTTCGACCCTGGCGTCGTATCCCCGGACCCAGCGTTCCACTTCGTCTGGAAGGCCCCAAGCGGGACGTCCGATCAACGTGGCGACGACCTCGGCGGCCGCGATCGCCTCGCTGCAATCCGATGCGTCCAGGTACTCCTCGTCGCTCTCGACGACCCCGCAAGCTTCTTCCCCACAAGCGAGACGTCTCCCGCATCCTCCAGCTCGTAGTAGGGCCCATGGCAACGTCTTTCTGGAAGACCTCGTGCCCCGCTCGCCCACGCTTCTCCCCCTCGGTACTCCTAAACCGAGGACGTCTCGCCGGGCGCGCAAGCGAGACGAACCGCCTCGTCTGGCCCCGGCGCGTCGGTGAAAGCCTCCGGGTGCAGGATGCGCGCCAGGATCTCGACGCCCTCCACGAGCCGCGGCGCCGGACGGCTGAAGTACGAGTTCGCGTCCACCGCCCACACGCGCCCGCCCCTCACCGCCGGTAGCCCCGACCAGCCGGGCAACCCCGGCAGAGCCCGCGCCTCCTCGACGGCCCGTCTCGCGTCGAAGCCGCAGGGCATCAGGACGAGCACCTCGGGCGCAGCCTCCAAGATCTGCTCCCAGCGCAGGCGCCGGGAGGGCTCGCCGGGCTCCGCCAGCATCTCCTCGCCGCCCGCCAGGCGCACCATCTCCGGGACCCAGTGGCCGGCGGAGAACGGTGGATCCAACCACTCGATGCACGCGACGCGGGGGCGTGGCAGCCCGGCCACGGCCTCCTCGACCCGGGCCAGGCGCTCCCGGAGAGCGGCGACCTTTCTCCATGCCTCCTCACCGCGGCCCAGGGTTCCGCCGACGGCGACGACGTCCGTCAACACGTCCTCGATGGAGGTCGGGTCCAGGGCGAGGATGCGGGGTGGCGCCGGGAGGCCCGCGGCGGTCCTCTCGACGACGTTCAGGGAGACGGCGCACACGTCGCAGAGGCCCTGGGTTATGACGAGGTCGGGGCGCAGCTCTTCGAGGAGGTCGGCGTCGAGGGCGTAGATGCTGCCCTCGTCGGAGAGTCTGGTGACGGCGGCGTCTATCTCGGCGCCTGTCATCGAGTTGTCTATCTTGCTGGCGGTGAGTTTGGGGAGGGTTTCGACGCCTTTCGGGTGGTCGCACTCGTGGGAGACGCCCACCAGGGCGTGACCGGCGCCGACGAGGTGCACGATCTCGGTCGCGCTCGGGAGCAGGGATACGACGCGCAAGGAGGGCTGTGCTCCTCTACCGCCGCTTGCCGGCGCTCCGCAGGTCGCGCAGGAGGTTCGCCTGGCCCACGTCCTCGACGGTGAACATGCCGGCGAGCTGACCGTCCTTCACGACGGGGATGGCGCGCAGGCCGCTCTCCTGCAGGAGCCGGTTGCCGTCGGAGAAGAGGTCGGCGTCCGGCGTGATGGTCGGGAAGTCCGTGCGCATCAGTTCGCGCACCGAGGAGTAACGATCCGGGGAGTGGGCGGCGGTGAAGATCTCCGCGCGCGTCAGCATCCCGACGATCCGGCCGCCCTCGTCCACGACGGGGAAGTCCGTCTGGTAGCCGTGGATCACCGCGTCGAGGACCTGCCCGAAGGTGTGGTAGGGCGTAACGGTCTCGGTGCGGCGCTCGGTGCCCATCACGTCCGCGACGCTCAAGCCCCGCGCGGTCTCCCGCTGGCGGACCATCTGCGCCTCGCCGGAGGCTCCGAAGAAGATGAAGACGGCGATGAGGGCCAGCACGATCCCGCCGCCCAATAGCCCGACGAAGAAGAAGCCCACGGCGAAGAGTTGGCCGACCGTCGAGGCGATGTTGGTGGCGCGCACGGGACCGAAGCGCGCGGCGAGCAAACCTCGCAGGACCCTCCCGCCGTCCATCGGGAAGGCCGGGATGAGGTTGAAGACGGCGAGCGCGACGTTTATGTAGCCGAGGTAGGCGAGCACCTGCCCGAAAGACGTCAGCCCCCCGAAGAGGTCCGGCGCGGCGAGCAGGTTCGCTCCCAGAAGGGCCGCCAGCCCGAGGAAGACGGGGGCGAGGACGACGTTCACCAGCGGACCCGCTATGGCTATCTTGACCTCGTCGATAGGTTTGTCGGGGAGATTTTTCAAGCGGGCGAGGCCGCCGATGGGCAGCAGCGTTATGTCGGGGACCTCGATGCCGAGGCGCTGGGCGACGAGGGAGTGGCCGAACTCGTGCAAGAGGACGCAGACGAACAGCGCGACTATGACGAGGGAGGTGACCAGCGCCCCGCCGAGACCGCCGCCGTCCCCGTACCCGAGGTAGGCGAAGAAGGCGAGCAGGAGGAAGAAGGTCCAGTGCACCTTCACGTCTATCCCGAATATCCGACCTATCCTGAAAGAGCCACCCATCCTTTCGCAGTTTACCCCACGCCGCCCGAACTTATGTGATCCCGCCCGCAAAACGCCCCCGGTGAACGCCCACGCAGGAGCCCCCTGCTAGAATATTTGGCATGGAAAGGAGCCTCTCCTCGCACCGGCTGGTGACGCGCGCCGCCGACCTCGCAGGCGTCGCGCAGAGGCTGGTGGAGGCCGACGCCATAGGCGTGGATACCGAGACGACGGGTCTCAGCCCGCGCGACGGGCGGATACGCCTCTTGCAGCTCGCGACCGGGGACGAGACCTACGTCGTGGACCTCTTCGAGGTCGGGGACCTCTCGCCGCTGAGGGAGGTCCTGGAGGGCGGGCCGGAGAAGGTTCTACAGAACGCCAAGTTCGACTACTCGTTCCTTCGCGAAGAGCACGGCGTCACGCTCTCGCCCATCTTCGACACGATGCTCGCCGCGCAGCTCCTGGCGGGCGGGGACCAGACGCCGTCGTTCTCCCTGGAGGCGGTCGCGGAGCGGTACGTTGGGGTCGAGCTGGACAAGGACGTGAGAAAGGAGGACTGGTCGGGGGAGCTCTCGGGGGCGCAGCTGGAGTACGCGGCCAGGGACGCGGCCGTTTTGTTGCCGCTGCGCGAGCGGCTCGCGGAGGAGCTGGAGGCGGACGGGCTCGGGTACGTCGCGGGGATCGAGTTCCGGGCGGTGGCGGCGCTCGCGGAGATGGAGCTCGCCGGCATCAAGCTCGACCTCGCGCGCTGGAAGGAGCTGGAGAAGACGGTTCGCGTGCGCCGGGACGAGGCCGCCTTGAGGCTGGAATCCTTCTTCCCGCAGCCGGAGGGCGTGTTGCCGCTTGAGGGGTTGGGGCCGCGGCTGAACCTGAATAGCCCGAAGCAGATCACAGACGCCTTCAGGTCGCTCGGCATAGACCTGCCCGACACGAAGGTGTGGACGCTACTGAAGGTGGACCACCCGGCCGCGAAGGCCCTCCTAGAGTACCGCGAGCTGCAGAAGAAGCTCGGGACGTACCTCGAAACGTACGCCGACTTCGTCCACCCCAAGACCGGGCGCATCCACGCCAACTTCCTGCAATGCCGGGTGCCGACAGGGCGTCTGGCGTGTACCAATCCGAACGTGCAGCAGATCCCGCACGAAGACGAGTTCAGGCGCTGCTTTGTCGCCGAGGAGGGCAACACCCTCGTCATCGCCGACTACTCGCAGGTGGAGCTGCGCATCCTCGCCGAGGTCTCCGGCGACCCGGCCTTCGTCGAGGCGTTCCGGCGGGGCGACGACCTGCACCGCGTCACGGCGGCGACGATGTACGGGGTGGAGATGGGGGTGGTGACGAAGGAACAACGCTCGGCGGCCAAGCGCATCAACTTCGGCCTGATGTACGGGCGCGGGGCGCGGAGCCTCTCTGCGCAGCTCGGCACCGACGAGGAGCGCGGCCGCGAGCTGATAGACCAGTACTTCGCCAACTACCCGAAGGTGCAGCGGTTCTTGCAACGCACCGCGAACCGGGCCGTGCGGGACCGCACCTTGCGCACGCTCGCCGGGCGCCTGCGGAAGTTCGGGGCCGCTTCGGTCTCCGACGACCGGGGGGCCATGAGGCGCGAGGCGATGAACTACCCGATCCAAGGCGCGAGCGCCGACATCGCCAAGCTCGCGCTCGTTTACGTGCGCGAGGAATTGACAGGGCTCGATGCTCGACTCGTCAACTGCGTCCACGACGAGTTCGTCGTCGAGTGCGAGGAGGGCCTGGCCCCGGAGGTCGCCGAGAGGACGAAGGCAGCCATGCTGCGCGCCGGCGAGGAGATCCTGGAGAAGGTCCCCGTCGAGGTCGAGGTGGTTACCTCGCCCGAGTGGCGCAAATAGCGGCGACCGCCCGAAGGCCGG
>JADDPV010000048.1:0-2063 GCA_016781705.1 Rubrobacter sp. | reverse complement strand
CGCAGGGCAGCGGACAAGCATCGAAATGAGAAGGCCGAGGCATCGGGGCCGTAGGGCGGCCGGGTCGGTGCGGAGGAGGGGTCGGCGGTCTTGACGCCCAAGAAGAACCACTGCAAGCTGCTATTGGGCCGCCACAAGCGCCGCCGCCAGGGCTACGATCGGCTCTCCGTACCGGGTTCGATTTCGACGCCAGCGTGTCATCCTCGCTCGAAAGCTTATCTGCCGCAGGCCGCATCTTGTGCTCGGCTTTGGGTCGGAGACGTAGAGTATTAGTCCCGTGTAGGCCAGAGCACCCAGGTTTAGTGATCCGGGTAGAATCCCCCACCCAGAATAAGCTTGCGAAGCCGCTCCCGCGTGGCAAGGTCGGCGCGCCAGGATGAGATTGTAGGGACATCTACCACGTTGCTCCCGACGGCGGGCTTCGGGCGGGACGGCAACTTTCGCCGTCCCGCCCTTGGGATCTACCTACGCTTCTTCTTCCGGGGCTTCCCACCGGAGTCCATACGCACGATCCTGGGCGTGAACCTGCCGACGAGCTCGACGAGGTCGCCCTGTAGCCCGACGACGGCCTCGATGTTCTTATAAGCTTGCGGCGCCTCATCCAGGGCGCCGCCGATAAGGGTAACGCCCCGCTCCGCGAGGTAGCTCCTCCAGCGCGCCTCGGGGATGCCCTTGAAGGCCGCCGAACGGCTCATGCGCCGGCCCGCACCGTGCGAGGCAGAGTTAACGGAACGCTCGTTGCCCTTCCCGCGCACCACGTAACCAGGGTCGCCCATCGAGCCGGGGATCACACCCATCACCCCCCGTCCCGCCGGCGTCGCCCCCTTGCGGTGGACGATGACCTCCCGGTCATTGTAGTTTTCCTTCCAAGCATAATTGTGATGATTCTCGACTTTCGCCGCGACCTCTTCGCCGATAGCCTGCGCGACCTTGGCGTGAATCACGGCGTGGTTGGCCGAGGCGAAGCGGCCGGCGAGCTGCATACTGAGCCAATACTCCTGGCCCTCCTCGCTCGAAAGATCAAGCCAGGCGAGGTCCGCGACGCTTTTATGGAGCCTGGGATGCTTCTGCTTGGCTATCTTGGAGTAGCGGTTGGCGATGTTGAACCCCACACCCCTACTCCCGGAGTGCGACAGCAGGGCCAGGTACTCGCGCCCCGGCACGAAGACGCTCCCAGCCCCCTCCTCGCGCACGCCCTCCTCCTCGGACGTATCCCCCACCTCGCCGAGGGCCTCGAAGATCCCCCACTCCACGAAGTGGTTGCCTGAGCCGGAGGTGCCGAGCTGGGCTCGCCCCGTATCCTTGAGCCCCCTTAAGAAGGGTGTCGCCTCCCAAGCGGGGTCGTCGAGGACCTCGTGCTCGGGGCGGCGGCCCTCCTTGTACTTGGAGCCCGCCCCGAAGTTGGTACTGCGCAGCAACACGTCCGCGAGGTCCTCCCGCCGCTCGTCAAGTACATTCGGGGAGACATCGAACACGGATAAACGCATACGACAGGCGATGTCCACGCCGACGGCCCAGGGGATGACGGCGTCTTCGGTGGCGAGGACGCCGCCGACGGGGAGGCCGTAGCCGAGGTGGGCGTCGGGCATGAGGGCACCGCCGACGGAGACGGGCAGGCGCATGGCGCCCTCCATCTGGTCGGTCGTGCCTCCCTCGATGAGGTCCGTACCCCACACGTCGTAGGGGAGGGCCTCCGCGCGCAGCTCGTCGGCGGTCCCACTCTCCGCGGCCCTGATGTTCTCCCACTCGCGGACGAGCGGGGCGAGGGCTTCGTCGGCCGCGGAGGCGGGGTTGACCCTCGCCTTTTCGAGCTCGTGCAAGATCGCCTCGTCGTCCATACCCCTCTCGCGCAGCGTGTTGGTGGCCGTGAGGGCGAGCCCGACCACACGGCCCTCCGGCCACCCACGCTCGATGAGGTCTTTGCCGGTCACCATCTCCTTCTCCTCTTCTCGAACCTCTTGGAGAGCACGACTTACCCCTACTCCTTTCGAGGAGAACCCTCCCCCCTCCCTTCACTCAAAGGGAGGGTGGTCCAACGCCCGGTATTTACACTTCGAACGCCT
>JADDPV010000286.1 GCA_016781705.1 Rubrobacter sp. | reverse complement strand
GCCCGGCGGAGATCTGCTCCTCGTCGCCATGGACGGCAGACGACCCGGCTACAGCATCGGGTGGAGCTTCGAGGAGAGCGTGGCCATCATCGACGCTCTGGGGGCCGGAGAGGCCGTCAACCTCGATGGCGGCGGCTCCACGTCGTCCCTGACCATCGGCGAGTGGCTCGTCAACCGCCCCTCCGACGCCACCGGGGAGCGCCCGATCGGCGACGCCGTGGTGGTGCTTCGGTAGGGAACGAGTAGCCGCCGGAGATCGGCTCGCGGGCGCGCCGCGCAGCGTGCCCGCTGCTTCGTTGGAGGTACTCCCTCATCCGAACCGTCGTGGTCGTGGACGGCCCGGTAGCGCAAAATCCTGTAAGCTGAAATGCTGACGAGCCGGCCAGCTAGAAACGAGGTTTTCGCGATGGAGCCGACGAAGTTCATCCTCGCCGAGAAGGGCATCCCGGAGAGCTGGTACAACGTCGTCCCGGACCTGCCCTTCGGGCTCGAGCCGCCGCTGAACCCGGCGACACGCGAGCCTGTGGGACCGGAGGCGTTCGCCCCGATCTTCCCCGAGGAGGTCATACGCCAGGAGGTGACGGCCGAGCCCTACGTCCCCATCCCGGAGGAGGTGCGCGAGATCTACGCGCTCTGGCGCCCGACCCCGCTCTTCCGCGCCCGCCGCCTCGAACGCGCCCTGGATACCCCCGCCCACATCTACTACAAGTACGAGGGCGGAAGCCCCACCGGCAGCCACAAGCCGAACACCGCCGTCCCCCAGGCCTACTACAACAAGATGGAGGGCGTAAAACGCCTCGCTACCGAGACCGGCGCCGGCCAGTGGGGCTCCTCCCTGGCCTTCGCCTGCCGCCAGATGGACCTCGATTGCACCGTCTACATGGTGCGTGTGAGCTACGACCACAAGCCCTACCGCCGCGTAATGATGCAGACCTACGGCGCGGAGGTCCACGCCAGTCCCACCGAACTCACCCAGGCCGGCAGGAACATCCTCCAAGAGAACCCCGACTCGCCCGGCTCCCTGGGCATAGCCATAAGCGAGGCCGTCGAGGACGCCGTCGCCAACGACGACGCGAAGTACTCTTTGGGCAGCGTCCTGAACCACGTCTTGTTGCACCAGACCGTGATCGGGCAAGAGGCCCTTCAGCAGATGGAGATGGCCGGCGAGTACCCGGACGTGGTGGTCGGCTGCGTCGGCGGCGGTTCGAACTTCGGCGGCGTCGCCTTCCCCTTTATCGGGGAGAACCTGAAAAACAGCCGGGACACGCGCATCGTCGCGGTCGAGCCCTCCTCGTGCCCGACGCTGACCAAAGGCCGCTACGTCTACGACTTCGGGGACACAGCCGGGACGACGCCGATGATGAAGATGTACACGCTCGGGCACACTTTCGTCCCGTCCGGTATTCACGCCGGGGGTTTGCGCTACCATGGCGACTCTCCGGTGGTCTCCGCGCTCGTCGCCGAGGGGCTCGTCGAGGCGCGCGCCTACCCGCAGAACCCGACCTTCGAGGCGGGCGTCCTCTTCGCGAGGGCCGAGGGCATCATCCCCGCGCCGGAGGTGAACCACGCCATAAAGGCGACGGTGGACCTCGCGCTAGAGGCGAGGGAGGCGGGCGAGGAGAAGGTTATCCTCTTCAACCTCTGCGGCCACGGCCACTTCGATCTGGCCGCCTACGAGGCGTACCTCGCCGGTAACCTCGTGGACCTGGAGTACTCCGAGGAGGCGATAGACGAGGCGGTCGCCCGCATCCCGGGTTAGAGCGGAGCCAGGGAAGACGGCGGCTCAAGGAGGGGCCGTCCCGTGCAGGCGGAGGATAGGCCAGCCGAGTCTCTCGGCGTGGGCGCGCAGCACGGGGTCCGGGTCCACGACCACGGGGTTATCCACGAGGCCGAGCAGGGGCAGGTCGTTGTGGGAGTCGCTGTAGAAGAAGCTGCCGCGCAGGGTGAAGCCTTTCTCGACCAGCCACTCGCGCAGGCGTTCGATCTTGCCCTCCCGAAACGTCGGCGTGCCCAGGGCGCGGCCGGTGAAGCGGCCGCCGGTGCGCTCCAGCTCGACCGCGAGCAGCTCCTCCACGCCGAAGCGCTCGGCGATCGGGCGGGTGACGAAGTCGTTGCTGGCGGTGACGATGGCGGGCTCGTCCCCGGCCGCGCGGTGCCTCGCCACGAGGGCGACGGCGGCGGGCGTGACCCTGGGCTCCACCCACGACGCTATGAACTCCTCGCGCCACCGGCGCAGCCTCTCCGGCGGGTGCTCGACGAGGGGCCGGACCTGCAGCGCGACGGATTCGCGGATGTCCAACCTCCCGGCCAGGTACTCCCTGTAGAGGCGGGCGTTCTCGGCGCGAAAGTCCTCGCCGACCGCCCCGACCTCCGCCAGGAACTCGCCCCAGAGGTGCTCGCTGTCGCCCGCCAGCAACGTGTTGTCAAGGTCGAAGAGCGCGAGGGCCACGGCTAAGAGCTCACGCGGAGGTCCTGAGCCTGCGGACTACGCCATCAGTGCTCACCGCGACCACGTCGCCGTCCCCGACGCTCGCCAGGTGGGCGACGACGGTAGCCTCGCCGGACGCGGGGTCCAGGCGGTAGATCCTCCCGCCGCAGGTGCCGTGCAGGACGCTCCTATCCGTGACGGCCGGGCCCGAGACGGTGACCGGTCTGGACTTGCGGTAAGGTCCCATCGGCAGCAGAGCCTCGTCCGGGAGTTGCGTGCCCCAGATCTCTCTGCCGGTAGCGGCGTTGAGCCGGTAGACCGTCCCCGCCGACGACGCCACCAGGAGACCGTGGGCGTCCCGCGTGAGGGCCGGACGTCCGGCTGCGTAGGTGGTGCTCACGCAGGCCTCCCAGTGACACTCGCCGCTCTCTGCCGAGAGCTTCTCCACGCTGCCGCCGGAGCGAACGGCGTAGGCGTGCTCGCCGTCCGGGTCGGGGAGGGAGGGGGACATCGGCGCGAGGGATGGTTCCCCGCCGCCCGACTAGCGGGCCTCTCCGGTGCGGGGGGCGAGGCCCCAGGTATTGGGAGACTGGCCGAGGAAGCCCAGGAGCAGGGTGTCCACCTGCACGGTGGGGTGGGCGAAAGAGACGTAGCCCTCCGGCCTGCCCAGGTCGCCCCGCGGGCAAGGATGCTGTTGCCGAGAGAAAAGATACGGCTCCTTTCGATGGTGGTGGACGTCCTCGAGCCCCTTTCGGAAGAGGAGCTAGAGGAGTTCAGCCGCCGGGTTCCGAACGAGCACGTCGAGCAGGGTCGGATCTTATACACCCCGGGTGACCGGAGCGAGGCGCTCTTCATGCTCAAGAAGGGGCAGGTGAGGATATACAAGGTGACCCCGGATGGGTGGGAGTGCACGCTCGCCGTGGTGGAGGCCGGGACGATGTTCGGGGAGATGGCGCTCGTCGCACAGCGGCTGCGGGAGGCGTACGCGGAGCCATCCGACATCTGCGTCCTGAGAGGCGCGAGTACCTGGAGCGTCTCGTGCGAGGGAACCCCGACGTGGGCCTGCGGATGCTACGCGTCCTGAGCGAGCGGCTGCGCCTGTGCGAGACCCGGCTGGAGGACATAGGCCTCAAGGACGTTCCCGCCCGCCTGGCGAGCCTGGTGCTCCAACTCGCCGAGAGCGAAGGCGTCATAGCCCCCGAGGGACCCCGATACCCACCCGCTACACCCACCGGCAGCTCGCCACCATGATCGGCGCCAGCCGCGAGAGCGTCACCAGGGCTTTCGCCAGGCTGCAGAAGGCCGGGGCCTTGACGCTCAGGCACCGGAGCATCTACGTCGAGGACACATTGAAGCCCTGAACAGAGTCGCCAGGTGAGGGTTTGACGCGCAAGAGCCCCGGATAACGCATCCGGGGCTCTTGCGTGCGTGGTTCGAGCTTTGCTCTTGTTCTAGGCGTTCTTGGCGGCCTGGAAGCGACGCTCGGCCTCTTCCCAGTTGACAACGTTCCACCAGGCGTTGATGTACTCGGGGCGGCGGTTCTGGTATTTGAGGTAGTAGGCATGCTCCCACACGTCGAGGCCTATGACCGGGGTCCTGCCATACATGAGCGGGCTGTCCTGATTCGGGGTGGACTCGATGGAGATGGCGCCATTAGGAGCGGCGATGAGCCACGCCCAGCCGGAGCCGAAGATCGCGCCCGGCGCCGCCGCCGCGGCCCACTGCTCCTTGAAAGCATCGAACGAGCCGAACGAGGAGTTGATGGCGTCCGCCAGCTCCCCGACGGGCTCACCGCCGCCGTTCGGGCTCATGATCTGCCAGAACATCGTGTGGTTGGAGTGCCCCCCGCCGTTGTTCCTGACGGCCCTCCTTATGTCCTCGGGGACCGAGTCTAGGTTCGCCAGGAGGGCGTCTATGTCGCCGGGGTCGGCGTCGGGGTGCTTCTCGAGCGCCGAGTTGAGGTTGGTGACGTAGGTATTGTGGTGCTTCTCGTGGTGCAGGTGCATGGTCTGCTCGTCTATAGTGGGCTCTAGCGCATTGTAATCGTAGGGGAGTGACGGTAGCTCGTAGGCCATCTCTTGCCTCCTTATAGCTCGGTTCACGATCTCTTACTCTACCCGGAAAGGGTGTCTTGCTAACTTCCCCTAGGAACCGGCCCGAGCGTCGTGGGACGCTGCTGTAGAATGAGGCGGTGAAGTCCCGCGAGTTTTACGGGAAAAGGGTGCTCGAAGAGATCTTGAGCGCTGCTCTGGGTGCCTCGTACGCCCGCGAGGTGCGGCTCTTGCTGGACCGGGCCGTGCGCTCCAGCGCGGACGGCATCCTCATCACCGACGCGAAGGCGCCGGACAATCCCATAGTCTTCGTCAACCCGGCCTTCGAGCGGATGACCGGCTACGCCGCCGGGGAGGTGGTGGGCAGGAACTGCCGCTTCTTGCAGGGCGAGGACCGCGACCAGCCGGCGCTCGACGAGCTGCGCGGCGCTTTACGCGAGGGCCGCGAGTGCCAGGTGGTCTTGCGCAACTACAGGAAGAGCGGCGAGCCCTTCTGGAACGAGCTCTCGATCTCCCCGGTGCGCGATGAGCGGGGCGACCTCGTCAACTTCGTCGGCGTCCAGAGCGACGTCACGGAGCGCAAGCGGGTCGAAGAGGAGCTCGAGGAGAGCGAAGACAGGCTGCGCCTGGCGGCCGAGGCGACTGGCCTCGGCACCTTCGACTTCTACCCCAAGACGGGCGAGTTCCGGTGGGACGACCGCTGCAAGGCGTTGTTCGGGCTCTCGCCCGGGGCCGAGGTGAGTTACGAGACGTTCCTCGCGGGCCTGCACCCCGAGGACCGGGAGCATGTCGACCGGTTGGTGCGGCGCGCGCTCGACGCGGCGAGCAGCGGAGGGTACGACGTCGAGTACAGGACCGTGGGCCTGGAGGACGGCGTGGAGCGTTGGGTCGCGGCGCGCGGGCGCACCCTCTTCGACGAGAAGGGGCGGCCCGAGCGGTTCGTCGGGACGGTCCTGGACATAACCGCGCGAAAGAGGGCCGAGAGGGAGCGGGACCTCGCGTTCCGGCGCGAGCGGGAGGCCAGGAGGGAGGCCGAGGCCGCCCGCGAGAGGCTCGAGCTCCTCGCCGGGGCGGGGGCTGCGCTCTCGGCCGCTCTCGACCGCGAGGAGCCGGACGGCCCCACCGGAGGATCCCCCGACGAGGCGACCTTCGCCCGCGTCGCGCGCATGGTGGTGCCCCGATTCGCCGACTGGTGCCTGGTGGACGTGCTCGACGAGAGCGGCTCCCTGCGGCGGCTCGCCGCGGCCCACGCCGACCCGGAGAAGGAGTCCCTGCTGCGCGAGCTCGGCGAACGCCACGGCGAACGCGGCGGAGACGAAGAAGCGGGTGAGCTGGCCGGCTCGCGCCGGCTCGCCCGCAGGGCCGTGCGAGCCGGCGAGGCACTGCTCGTCCCCGAGATCACGGACCAGCAGCTCGCCGAGGGCGCGTCGGACGAGGAGAGCCTCACCCTCTTGCGCTCTCTCTCGCCCCTCTCCTGCGTGTGCGCGCCGCTCCTCGCCCGGGGGAGGTCTCTGGGCGCGATCCTGCTGGTCTCCTCTCGCCCCGAGCTCCGCTACGGCCCCGACGACCTCTCGTTCGCGAGGAGCCTCGCCCACCGGTGCGCGCTCGCGCTGGACAACTCCCGCCTCTACCGCGGCCGCACCAGGGTCGCCCGCGCCCTCCAGGAGAGCCTCCTGCCTCCCCGCCTCCCCGAGGTGCCTGGCCTCGAGACTGGCCTGCGCTACCTGCCTGCCGGTGATCCCGACGAGGCCGAACTCGTCGGCGGCGACTTCTACGACCTGTTCGACGCGAGCGACCACAGCGGAGGCTCTTTCTGGAACGCCGCTATCGGGGACGTCTGCGGCAAGGGGTCGGAGGCGGCGGCCGTCCTCGCGCTCGCCCGGCACACCCTACGCGCCTCGACCACCCGCCGGACCCAGCCCGCGGCCATCCTCTCGGACCTCAACGAGGCGCTACTACGCGAAGGCCGCGAGCGCGGCGACCGCAAGTTCTGCACCGTCGCCTACGTCCGCCTCGATCCGGACCGGGGAGAGAACGCGCAGCAGGCCGCGGAGCGGGGCATTCCCCTCCGCGTCTCGCTCGCCGGGCACCCGGCGCCGATGCTGCTCTCGGCCGGCGGCGAGGTCCGGCGCGTCGGCCGCCCCGGCCACGCCGCGGGCGTCTTCGAGGACCCGAGGCTCGTCGAGCAAGAGGCCCGCCTCGACCCCGGCGATGCCCTCGTCCTGTTCACAGACGGCGTCACCGAGGCCCGCGCCCCCGACGGCGCGTTCTTCGGCGAGGAGCTCCTCGCCGCCCTACTACGCTCCTCGGTCGGACTCGACGCCCCCACCCTCGCCGAACGCATAGAACGCGCCGTCCTCGACTTCCAGAGGGGCGACCAGCACGACGACGTCGCCATACTCGTGCTGCGGGCGCGAGGGTAGCTGGTCAGCAGTTCAAGCCTGCCAACCTTGCATCTTCGCCTTGCGTCCTCGATAGTACCGCTTCGTTGCGGTGTGGGCTCGTTGGCGGCGCGGTGTGCGCGGCGGTCTCGCCGTCCGTTCCCCTGCTGATTGGCTGATTGCTCCAGAGCGACGTTATGGGTACTCTCTGCGCGTCTTCGGGAGGAGGAAGGATGGACAACGGTAGCATCGCGGGGCTCCCCGGCACTCTGGCGGCGCTCGGACGGGCGTTGGAGGGGAAGAGCCTCTCGCCCGTGGAGGTGGTCCGGGGGCTCCTGGATCGCATCGAGGAGCGTGGCGGGGAGCTGAACGCCTTCGTCACCGTGACGGCCGAGGGGGCGCTGGAGAGTGCGAAGAGGGCGGAAGGGGAGATCCTCGCGGGGCGTTACCGGGGACCGTTGCACGGCGCGCCGGTGGGTGTCAAGGACATGATCCTTACGAGGGGCGTGCGCACCACGATGGGCTCGGCCTTCTTCGAGGACCACGTCCCGCGAGAGGACGCGGCGGTCGTCGAGAGGCTGCGGGAGGCCGGGTCGGTCGTTGCGGGCAAGACGAGCACGCACGAGTTCGCCTACGGCACGACCGGCGACCGCTCTCGCTTCGGCCCGACGCGGAACCCGCACGACCCCGCCCGCATCACCGGCGGCTCGAGCTCGGGCTCGGGGGCCGCGGTGGCGGCAGGCCTCCTCTACGGCTCTTTAGGGACCGACACGGGCGGCTCCATACGCATCCCCGCCGCCCTGTGCGGCGTCGCCGGCATGAAGCCGACCTTCGGGCGGGTGAGCAAACGCGGTGTCTTCCCTTTGGCGTGGACGCTCGACCACGTCGGCCCCCTGACCCGCACCGTCGAGGACAACGCCCTCCTCCTGAACGCGCTTGCCGGCCACGACCCGGAGGATCCCTACTCGGCGGCGAGGCAAGCGGAGGACTTCACCCGTGACCTCGACCGCGGGATCCGCGGCGGTGTGGTCGGTATCCCGGCCGGCTTCTACTACGAGCGGTTGGAGAGTGAGGTCGGGGCGCGGGTGGCGGAAGCGGCGGAGGTCTTCCGGTCGCTGGGGGCGGGGGTGCGGGAGGTCGAGGTCCCCCTTCTCCAGGAGGCGCTCGACGCGCAACGGCTCGTGCTCGCGGCCGAGGCGTACGCCGTCCACGAGGAGCGTTTCCTGGGAGAGCCGGAGAAGTTCGACGAGGAGGTACGTGAGCGCATCCGGGCGGGCGCGGAGCCCAGAGCCTACGAGTACGCGAACGCCCGCCGGACGAGGCTCCGCTCGCTGCGGGCCTTCGCGCGCGTCTTCGAAGAGGTAGACGCGCTGCTGGCCCCGACGGTCCCCATAGCGGCGACGGAGGTCGCGCAACGCGAGGTCATCATCGGCGGTGAGGCGGTCCCCGTCCGGGCGGAGTTGAACCGCCTCACCGGGCCGACGAACCTCAACGGCCTGCCGAGCCTCTCCGTGCCCTGCGGGTTGACCGCGGCGGGGTTGCCCGTCGGTATTCAACTTATTGGCCGTCCCTTCGACGAGGCGACGCTCTACCGCTACGGCCACGCCTTCGAGCGGGCCTCTTCTTGAGGATGCGCCCGCGGCGTGTGGCTGGCCGGCGGTTCGGCGAGGGAGGTCCGCAGCGCGACGTCGCCGCGTCGCAGGCGGACGTAGAGCAGGGTCAAGAGCACCCCCGCGGCCATCGCCAGGAGGCCCAGGACGCCGGCCTCGGGGCCGAAGGCGCCGCCGGTGAGGAGCGGCGGGCCGCCCTCTTCCACCTCGACGAACTTGGCGCCTGTGGTCTCGATGCCGCTCACCGGGAAGCCGAAGACGTTGCCCTGAAAGAAGTTCCAGGTGATGTGTAGCCCGATGGGGATGGCGAGCTGTCCGGTGAGGACGTACCCTGTCCCCAGCAAGATGCCCGCGAAGGCGATGTTGAAGGTGCTGGCGACGCTGGCGTTCGGGTTGGAGGAGTGGAGCAGGCCGAAGAGACAGGATGAGGTCCCCAACGCCAGCAGCACCGCAACCTTCGGTCCGATGGCGGGGAAGTTCAATCCCTGGGCGATGTTCGTGATCTGGTAACCTCTGCTCACCAGCTCCTCGTAGAAGCCTACGCACAAGAAGAACACGAGCGGTGCGAGTAGGCCCGGGAAGAACGCCCCGCCGTCCATCGCCTCGAATGTACCCGTGACCTTCACCCAACCGGCCGAAAGTTCCACGAGGAATATCCCCGTCATCAAAATGGCGCCCAGGAGGAGCCCGAAGCCGAAGTCTATCCACCAGGCGCGGTCGAGCCTCAGCCCGAAGTCCGAGAAGGGCCGATGGTCGAAGAAGCGGCCGGCGAGCCACACGCTCAGTACCGTCACCGCCAGGGAGACCGCCCCGCTGACCAAGACGAAGGCCGAAGAGCCGGCAAGGAGCGCGAAGTCGTCCGCGCCCTCGCCCCCGGCTCCCCCGCCCAGAGCGAAGACCAGGAGGGCGACCGGGATCAGGATCGCCTGGCCGGCGAAGCTGACCGTGAACTGGAACAGCAACCGCCAGAAGGCCCGCGGCCTTCCCTCTTCGAGGTTGTGGAAAATGCTCGTCACGGGGACGATTCTAAGATCCGCCGTCCGCCAGCGCCAGCGGCGAGCCGGAGACGTCAACTCGGTGCGGCGTCGAGGTCGGCGATGACTTCGCGGGTGCAATTGCGGTCCGGCGCGCCGAAGACCGCGCCGACTCGGATCGTGCGCGGCAGACACCCGAAGGCGTCGACGGTCAGGAGCACCTCGTCGGTGTCCCTGAGCAGCGAGACGTGCCCGCGAGCGTGGCCGCGGGATCACGCGGAACCCCGGTACCGGATCCCCGTCGCGTGGTGCCTTCCCGACCGGGACCTCCGGCGGCTCCGCGTCGCGCGCCAGCTAGCGAAGGATGGGGTTGCTCGACGGGTCGTAACCGCGCGCCGGAATGACAGCCGCCTCGTGCTCCGGCGCCCCGACCTCCGCGTGCGGCGGCCACTCCAGGACGCCCTCCAAGCCGCCGGTGTGGTCGTCGTGTTGGTGGGTCAGGAAGATGCGTTCCAACTCCTCCGGTCCGGAGCCGAGCGTGACCAGAGCCTCCCGGATGCGCTCCGGCTGCCCGCGCCCCGGTGTTCACGAGCGTCTGGCCATCGTCGTTCTCCAGCAGCGTCACCGTTATGGTGTTCCCTAGACTCACCATGTCCGCGCGGTAGACGCCCGGCGCGACTAGCTCCGGCGGGCCACGCTACATCAACCTCTGGCCGGAGCCGTCGCCTTTGCCGTAGGGGTACCACCACTCCTTCTTCTCGACCTTCGGGTCTATGTGGACGTGCTTGGACTCCTGGAAGGCTTCGAGGCCCTCGCGGCCCAGCTCGCGGCCGATGCCGCTGCCCTTCTGGCCGCCGAACGGGGCGGCGTCGTTGTCGGTGAGGGGGTCGTTGATCCAGACGGTCCCCGCCCTCAAGCCCCGCATGCACCGCAGCATGTTCTCGAAGTCGCGCGTGTACACGTTCGCCCCCAACCCATATGGTACCGAGTTCGCCATCTCTATCGCCTCATCCAGGCTGGAAACTTCTTGAACGGGCACCACCGGTCCGAAGGTCTCCTCGCTCATCACCGCCGTCCCCGGCTCGACGCCGGTTAGGATCGTTGGCTTGTAGTAGAAGCCCTTCTCGCCCCACCGCTCGCCGCCCGCGATCAGCTTCGCCCCCCTGCCCAAAGCCTCGCCGACGTGACGCTCGACCTTCGCGCGCCCGGGGGCGTTGATCAGGGGCCCAATGTCCGTCTGTTCGTCCATCGGGTCGCCTATGTTCAGGCTCTCGACGTGCTCCCTGGAAGCCTCGACGAAATCCTTCGCCACGCCCTCCATCACGTAGAAGCGTTCGGCGGAGGTGCACACCTGCCCGGCGTTCAGGCACGCGGCCCAGACGGCTCCCTGTGCGGCCACCTCGACGTCCACGTCGTCGCAGACGATGAACGGATCCTTGCCGCCGAGCTCCAGATTGGCCCGGATGAGCCGCTCGGCGGCTGCCCGCCCGACCTTTTTTCCCGTCGCCTGGCTCCCCGTAAAGGCGACCATGTCCACGCCGGGGTGGCGCACGAGCGCGTCCCCCACGTCCCCGGCACCGTAGAGGACCCGCAAGAGCCCGTCGGGGAGGCCCGCGATCAGCTCCGCCATCCGACGCGTCGCCAGCGGCGTCTCCTCCGAGGGCTTCAGGACGACGGCGTTCCCCGCGGCCAGGGCCGGGGCTAACTTCCAGGCGGCCAATAAGAGAGGATAGTTCCAGGGCACGATGCAGGCGACTACGCCCACGGGTTCCTTTACCACCAGCGCGAGCTGCTGGGGCTCGATGGGGGCTGGGAGGTAGCCCACGCTGTCGCGCGCGAGCTCGCCGTAGTAATCGAAGCAGGCCGCCGCCCAGCCCACCTCGTCGTGGTTCTCGACGTAGGGCTTGCCGCCCTCGCGCGTCATGATCCCTGCCAGCTCGTCGGCGTTCTCCCGCAGCACGCGGGAGATCCCGTGAAAGACCTCCGCCCGTTCCAGCCCCGACACGCCGCGCCACTCCTCGAGGCCCCGCCGCGCCGCCCCGACGGTGACGTCGATCTCCCCGGGTGTGGAGACGGGGACCTTCTCGATCTCCTCCCCCGTCGCCGGGTTCACGACGCTCAAGAAGCGCCCGGTTTCGTTCGTCTTCACGGTCTCAGCCCCTCCCTGCGGCCACGTCCGGGTCCACGGTCTCCGGGCGGCGGGCGAAGAAGCGCTCGTTACCGACGAAGCGCCAGAGCACCATGAGGATCACGCCCAGGAGGAGGAAGCCCACCCCCACGACGAGCGGCAGCCCGAGGCCGAACAGGGAGCCGCCGGTGTTGGAGGCGCCGGGGTCGGAGAGGTCCACGAGGGAGCGCACGAACAGGTAGGCGAGCAGCCCGGCCCCGAGGAGCGGGGCTGCGCCGATAAAGAGGAAGTTCCTGACGCTCTTTAGGAGCTCCTTGCGGTAGTAGATCGCGCACGAAAAGCCCGTGAGCGAGTAGTAGAAGGCGATCATGAGGCTCAAGGCCGATATGGTGTCGTAGAGGAAGTTCTCCGAGAGGATGTTCAGGGGCACATACCAGGCGGTCGCGAGCACGCCGACGACGATCGTGGAGACGTGCGGCGTCAGGTAGCGCCGGTGCATCCTTCCCAGGGCCTCGGGCATCGCCCCGGCGAAGGCCATCGAGAGGAAGGTGCGCGAGCCGGGCAGGATGGTCGTCTGGGTCGA
This sequence comes from Rubrobacter sp., assembly GCA_016781705.1. GTDB lineage: Bacteria > Actinomycetota > Rubrobacteria > Rubrobacterales > Rubrobacteraceae > Rubrobacter_F. The sequence goes on along the minus strand of JADDPV010000286.1, from coordinate 11,986 downwards.
GGCTAAGGCCGAGGTGAGGACGGCCAGCACCACGATCTTGTCCAGCGGCGAGCCCAGAACGCCGGTCGCCACGGTGGAGAGCACCGCGTCGTCGTCGGCGAAACCTCCGACGGTGTCGGGGCCGGCGAAGGCGACGACGGCGGTCGCCACGAAGACGTAGGTGACGAGCAGGACCACGGTCGAGAGCACGGCGGCGCGCCCGGGGGCCGAGGCGGAGTCCTCGACCTCCTCGGTGATGTTGACCGAGCTCTCCCAGCCCCAGTAGATGAACACCCCGACGAGCAGGCCCGAGATCAGGGCGGTACTATCGGGGACCGCGAACGGCGAGAACCACGAGGCTTCCGGCGTGAGGGCGGTGTCTGGGACGCTACCCCCGAAGACCCTGACGAGGGCGACGGCCGCGAAGAGCAGGAGGGCGGCGATCTGCGCGACGATCAGGACGTTCTGCAACCGCGCGGAGGGCTCGATCCCCAGGATGCACACGAGCGTCATGAGCGCGATGTAGACGACCGCGAGGAGCATGACCGCCCCCTTTGACTCTGCCGGGCCGCCGAAGCCGAGGAGCAGGTACGTGTATCGGGCGGCCACGTCGGCGAGCGAGCCGATGACGAGGATGCCGGTCACGCCGACCGCCCAGCCGCCTATCCATCCCGCGTAGGGCCCCATCGCCCGCGTCACCCAGGAGAACGTCGTACCGGCGTCTTGGTCGGCGCGGTTCATGTAGTAGAACGCCGCCGCGATAAAGAACATCGGCACGAAGCTCGCCAGCAAGACCGCCGGGGCCTGCGCGCCCGCCGTGACGACGATCAGCCCGATGACCGCCGCCAGCGAGTACGCCGGCGCCGTCGAGGCGATCCCGATGACTAGCGCCTCCACGAACCCTATGGCGTCTCTCTTGAGACCCTTCTCGCTGATCTGACGGCCCTGCACGGCTCCTTCTTGCACCTCCTTCGACCCTGGCGGTGAACCGCCCTGCGTCGCCTCCGCCGTCGGCCGTCGCGGCGTCCCGCGACCTGGCCACGCCGCGGCAGGCCCTTCCCTACGCGATGGACGCCACGACGGCGAGCGATACCGCGAGCTGCGCGGAAGCGATCACCAGGGATGCCGGATGGAACGGCACCGCGGTGACCACGTCGCCCAGCTTGCCCGGCGTGGCGAGGTCTATGAGGAGGAACGACACGGCCTGCATCAGGACGCCCACGAGCCCGAAGACGACCGTGGAGAGGAATGCCGCCCCGAACGCGGCCTCCCCGTTGGTCCAGATCGCCGTGAACACGATGGCGCCCTGGCCGAGGAACCCGGCCGACAGGACGATGCCGGCGTTGACGGACCGCTCCGTCCAGATGTGCCGCGCCAGCCGACCCGGCGTGAGTATATCCAGGGCGGCGAACCCGACGACCAGCAACACGACGCCCAGAAGGGCGTACACGACAGCGTACCCGAGGCTGGCGATCATGACCGATACTCTCCTTTCGCGTGCTCCTCCTCGTGCGGCTCGGCCAGCCACGCGGCTACCTGCTCCGGCGTGGAGCGGGGCGCGTCCAGGAAGTGCGGCACGAACCGCGCGTCCGTGTCGGTGACGAGGTGGTCGGACTCGCGGATACCGAGCCCGGCGGCGTGCCCACCCACGATCCAGGTGCCCAGGACGGGGTGGTTGCCGTCGAACGCGGGCAGGTCCGTGAGCTGCTGGTAGACGCACTCCTGCCCGGCGGCGTGCCGCTCGGGGCGGGCCGCGACCACGATGCCGTCAGCGACGACGCGGATGCCGGCGCCCTCCCAGCCGTACATCGGCTTGACCACGTACCGATCCAGGCCCCGGGGATTGTCGAAGTAGGCAGGGAGGAGGTTCTCGTGTCCGGGGAACATCTCCCACAGCACCGGAAGCAACGCCTTCGACCCGAGCAGCGCCTTCCAGGCCGGCTCGACCCACGTCGTGGAGGAGGAGCCGTCGAGGACGTACCGTCCGAAGGTCTCGTTGAGCATCCACTCCCACGGGTACATCTTGAAGCAGGTCACGATCTCCCGCCCCCAGGCGTCGACGAAGACCCGTCGGGCGTGGTCCCAGCCGATCTCCTCCATCGTGATCCCGAAGTCGATCAGGCCCGCCTCGCGGGCGGTGTCCCGCAGGTAGGCGACCGTCGCCCAGTCCTCGTTGGGCTCGTTGGCCCCGACGGCGAAGTGGACTACCCCCTCGGGGATGCGGGGCGCGTACCGGGTCCACGCCTGCACCAGCCGCTCGTGCAGCATGTTCCACTGGTCAACGTCCGGCATCTCGTCCTCCAGCCAGTACCACTGGGTGACGGCCGCCTCGACCAGACCGGCGGGCGTGTCGGCGTTGTACTCCAGCAGCTTGGCGGGACCGGTGCCGTCGTACACCAGGTCGAACCGACCGTACAGCGTCATGCCCGGCTTGGGGCCGCGCAGGCTATAGCGTACGAGGTCTGTCGCCTGCGGTGGCAACCCGAGACGGGCCATGATGCTCTGGTCGTCCACCATGCGGTGGGCGGCCTGCACAGCCATGCCGTGAAGCTCCTCGGTCACCTGCTCCAGGTACTCGACCTCCTCCTCGGAGACCTCGTACACCGCGGCCTCGTGCCAGTACGGACGCTCCACTTCGCCGTTCTCGGCGCGGTCGACGGCGTAAGTGAGCCCCTGCTCCTCGACCTTTCGCCGCCAGTCCTTCCGTGGCCGGGAGAGGTGTCGGTACACGGCGAGCCCTCAACCTCCCACCGATTCGGACTTGCCCCCGAACCCGCCCCGGGAGACCTCGCCGCCCTCGCTGGGCACCCCGCCCCGATACGCCCTCTCGCTGGACGACGGTAGGTAGAAGGAGCCGCCACTCACGCGCTCCCCGACGGGCTGCGCGAGACGGCCGGTGGGTATGTAGTACCACCTGTGGTATCCATCGTCGTCGTCGCAACGGTAGTCGTCCACGCGAAGCTGCGTCTGCCCGTCCACGCACACGCCGCCGTAGTCGTACTCTTCCTGGAGCGCCGAGCACCCGGAGAGGGTTGCGACGAGGACCGCGGTGACCCCAAGGCTCACCGACGCCGAGCGGCGGCGGGTTGGTCGAGTATCCAAGGTAGAGGTACCACCTCCCTCGCTGCTTCCTCCCCGACGCCCTCCAGTATACCTACACACGTGGGCTCGCTCACGCGAGACTCGCGCACCGCAGCGACATCGCCGGTGAGGAGTACGCTCGCGGCGTCGTTGCGCGTTTCCGGTGGGGGATAATATAAGGTGTGGACCGGTCGGGAGCTCAGGTTCGGTCTCGCGTAGGAGCTGGTTCGGGGAAGGGAGAGGGCGATGACGGTCGTCGGGGTTCCGAAGGAGATCAAGGACCAAGAAGGCCGCGTCTCGATGCAGCCCGACGGGGTTAGCGAGCTGGTGCACCACGGCCACGAGGTCGTCGTCCAGAGGGGGGCCGGCGCGGTGTCCGGCTTCTCCGACGAGGAGTACGAGGAGGCGGGGGCGAGGCTGACCGAAGACGCTGGCGAGGTCTTCGAGGCCGCGGATCTGATCGTGAAGGTCAAGGAGCCCGTGCCCGAGGAGTACGATCGCTTCCGCGAGGACCAGGCGCTCTTCACCTACCTGCACCTGGCTGCGGACAGGGATCTCACCGGGTTCCTCATGCAGCGGAAGATCGACGCCATCGCCTACGAGACCGTCGAGCTCGCGGACGGGAGCCTGCCGCTGCTCACGCCTATGAGCGAGGTCGCGGGGCGCATGGCGATACAGGCGGCGGCGCACCACCTGGAGAGCCCGCAGGGCGGGGCGGGGCTGCTCTTGGGCGGCGTGCCGGGTACGCCGGCGGCGAAGGTGACGATCATCGGGGGCGGCGTCGTGGGGACGGAGGCCGCCAAGATCGCGGTGGGGATGCGCGCCATCGTGCGCGTCCTCGACCTCAACCCCAAGCGCCTGGCGTACCTCTCGGACATCTTCGAGGGGCGGGTGGACCTCGTGATCCCTAACCGCTCCCGGACCGCCGCCTACGTCGCCGAGTCCGACGTGGTGGTCGGCGCGGTGCTGGTACACGGGGCGAAGGCGCCCAAGCTCGTCACCCGCGAGATGGTGAGGAGCATGCGCGACGGGTCGGTCGTCGCGGACGTGGCCATAGATCAGGGCGGGTGCGTCGAGACCGCCCGGCCCACCACCCACTCGGACCCCACCTACGTCGAGGAGGGCGTGGTCCACTACTGCGTCGCCAACATCCCCGGCGCGGTGGCGCGCACCTCGACGCTCGCGCTCACCAGCGCCACGCTGCCGTACTTGATCAGGATAGCCGACGAGGGCATAGGGGGCGCGGCGCGAACCGACCCGACGCTCGCGAAGGGGCTCTCGACCCTGGGCGGCAGCCTCGTCAGCGAGCCGGTGGCCGAGGCGCACGGGCTGCCCTACGAGGACCCACGGAAATTCCTGAGCTAATGAGGGGGAGGTGCCCGTGGACGCGAGGGAGCAGAGAAGACCCGCGAGTGAGTCGAGAAGGACGAGCGGCACGTGTGGCACGCGATGAGCCGCTGCACGCCGAACGGCGGCGGAGGGCCTGCACCCGCGCCCGATGGTCGAGGAGGGATCTGAAGCCCGGACCTCGGACACGAGCGGCAACCGTACCTGGACGGCATGAGCGGTCTGTGGTGTCTCAACGTCGGCTACGGGCGCGAGGAACTCGCCCGCGCCGCCTACGAGGGGCGACTCGTGAAGCTCCCGTACTACCCGCCGACCATGAGCCGCCGGCCCGCCGTCGAGCTCGCCGAGAGTCCAAACGAGTGCCCGGATGCCAGTACATCATCCTCTACTCCAACTCCGGCTCCGAGGATCGACCACCCTAACGTCGGCGAGTCAGGGGCAGGGGCCTCCTCCTCGGCGTCGAGCTGATCGAGGAGGAGGGGAGCCGGGCGCCAGCGAGCGTGGAGGAGGTGGGGTGGTCGTGGCGGGTTGCGAACAGCGCGGGCTGAACGGGGGCAAGAACGGAGACGCGGTGGCGGGTTTCGACAAGTCGTGACGCTCTCACCGTCGCTCGTCGTCACCGACGACGAAGACTCGCGGCTCATCGTCCGCGCCGTGAAGGAGAGCATCGACGCCCTGCAGAGGGTGGCGACAGGGAGGCGTTGGGGCTCTGCCGCGAACCCCCGGCGCCAAGAGGAAGGGCGGTGGGTAACGCGAGACGCGGCGCGAGAGTTGGTAAGCTACCGGCGCGTAGCGAGGAGAGTTGAAAGGCGGGAGCCATGCTGGGTTCGACGAGGATCAAGACAGAGATACCGGGCCCGAGGAGCCGGGAGTTGATGGAGCGTCGCAAGGGGGCCGTCTCGGCCGCCCTCGCGGCCCCGCTCCCCATTTTCGCCTCGGAGGCGAAGGGCGCGCTTCTTACGGACGTGGACGGCAACACGTTCATAGACTTCACCGGGGGCATCGGTTGCATCAACGTCGGCCACGCCGACCCGCGCGTGGTCGAGAGGGTCAGGGCGCAGGCCGAGAGGATGACGCACACCTGTTTCGGGGTGGTGCCCTACGAGCCCTACGTCGAGCTCGCCGAGAAGCTCAACGAGCTCGTCCCCGGTTCTTCGGAGAAGCGGTCGGCGTTCTTCAACTCCGGGGCCGAGGCCGTCGAGAACGCCGTCAAGATCTCGCGCTCTTACACGGGCCGCAACGGCGTCCTCGCTTTCGAGAACGCTTTCCACGGCCGCACGCTGCTCGCGATGACGCTGACCAGCAAGATCGACCCGTACAAAAAGAACTTCGGCCCCTTCGCCCCGGAGGTCTACCGCGTACCCGCCCCCTACCCGTACCGATGCCCCGCGCAGAAGGACTGCTCGAACGGCTGCCGCGGCAACTGCCTCGACCTCCTCACGCGCGGCTTCGTTGGCACCTTCGACCCCGAGAACCTCGCGGCGATCATAGTCGAGCCCGTCTCGGGTGAGGGCGGCTTCATCCCGTTCCCGGACTTCTACCTGCGAAAGCTGCGCGAGCTGTGCGACGAGTACGGCATCGTCCTGATCGCGGACGAAGTCCAGACGGGCTTCGGGCGCACCGGCAAGATGTTCGCCATCGAGCACGCGGGCGTCGAGCCGGACATCGTAACCACGGCGAAGAGCATGGCGAGCGGGCTCCCGCTCGGCGGCGTGACCGGCAAGAAGGAGATCATGGACGCGGTGCATCAGGGCGGCCTGGGCACGACCTACGGCGGCAACCCCCTGGCCTGCGCCGCGTCGCTGGCGGTCCTGGAGACCTTCGAAAAGGAGGACCTGCTGGGCCGCGCCGAGCGGCTCGGCGAGCGCGTCCAGGGCGCGATGCGCGACTTGCAGGCGAAATACCCGGACACGCTGGGCGACGTGCGGGGGATCGGGCCGATGGCGGCGATGGAGGTGGTCACCGACCGTGAGAGCCGCGAGCCCGACAAGGCGCTCATGGCCCGCATCGTCGAGAACGCCCTGGGGGAGGGTTTGCTGCTCATCACCGCCGGCCAGTTCTCCAACGTGATCCGGACGCTCATGCCGCTCGTGATCGAGGACGACGAGCTAGACGAGGGCTTCGCCATCCTCGACCGCGCCATAGCCGCGGCGACGTCATAGACGGACGCCCATGCCCATAAGGACCGCCCTGACGAGGGCCTTCGGGCTCGAGTACCCGGTAGTCTCCGCCCCGATGGCGCAGGTCTCCGGCGGGCGTCTGGCCGCGGCGGTCTCCGGCGCTGGCGGCCTCGGGCTGGTCGGCGGCGGGTACGGCGACCCCGACTGGCTGCGCACAGAGCTCGCGGTCGTGAGGTCCGAAACGGAGCGGCCATGGGGTGTCGGCCTGATCACCTGGCACGCCACCCGCGAAACCGTCGAGCTCGCCCTGAGCTACGAGCCCTCGGCTTTCATGCTCTCCTTCGGCGACCCGCGGCCCTACGTCCCCGCCATCAAGGAGGCGGGGTGCGCCTTGATCCTCCAGGTCCAGAGCGTCGAAGACGCCCGCGCCGCCGCCGAGGCGGGCGCCGACTTCATCGTCGCCCAGGGCACCGAGGCCGGTGGGCATGGCGCCGACGCTCGCTCCACGCTGCCCCTCGTACCCGCCGCCGTGGACGCGGTCTCACCGACGCCCGTCCTGGCCGCCGGCGGCATCGCCGACGGGCGCGGCCTCGCGGCGGCGCTGATGCTCGGCGCCGAAGGCGCGCTCGTGGGCACGCGCTTCTACGCGTCCGCCGAATCCTCGGGTCACGAGCGCGCGAAGGAGCGCCTCGTTGGAGCTTCCGGCGGCGATACGCGCAGGACGCGCGTCTTCGACGTGGTGCGCGGGCAAGGCTGGCCCGAACCCTACACCGGCCGTGCCCTCGTAAACCCCTTCCTGGAGCGCTGGGACGGGCGGGAAGACGACCTGATCGCCGCTCTGGACGACGAGGCCAGAGCGTTTCGGGAAGCCTCGGCGAGCGGGGACTTCGACACGGCGATGGTCTGGTCCGGGGAAGGGACGGACCTGATACGCGACGTACCGGCCGCTGCCGCGCTTCTGCGGCGTATGGGCGAGGAGGCCGAGGACCGCCTGCGCTCCGCGAGAGGGTTTCTGGGCGAGGACAGCGAAAAAGCGAGGTAGCGCGGGCACGAAAAAGGGCCGGGGCAAAATGCCCCGGCCCTCCCGTCACGCTCTCCAGGCTACCTTACGAGGCGGCCTTGATCTTGCGGTCGATCTGCTCGACGAGGGTGTCGCGGTTCTTGTGACCCTTCTCGTAGGCCCGAACCTTCCTGAGGTCCTCGACGGAGAGGTTGTCGATCTTCTGCGAGATTTCACCCACGTTTAGCTCATCGTAGTTCGCGATCGGCAACCCGGTGTTGATATCGCTGACCGGCGTGACCCGCTCGGCCTGCTCGATGCCCTCCTTGTAGTAGGAGAGCGGCGTGAACGCGAGGTTCCAGTAGGCGTGGAGCGGCTCCTCGACTACCGCCCGGAGAGTGTCGCGCTGCTCCTCGGCCCGCTCAACGAGCTCCCGCGTGATCACGCGGTTGGCATTCACCTGATGCCGGACCTCGCTCGCGAAGCCCTCGAACAAGCCCCGTACGTACTGCACGTTCCGGTCCTGCAACCCGATCATATGATCCAGAACAACCTTGTAGGAGTCCGCCGTCCGCTCCACGAACGCCTCGGCCGCCCTGTTGGCCTTCTCCGTACCGAAAGTCTCCACTCTGCCTCCTATGTCCGTCTCTGCCAACTCCATTAGCTATATGCAGTTTACACATATATGAAAGTATGTCAAGATCGTGCAGAAGATCTTTTCGGCGTGTCGCGAGGGTTGCGGCGGGATCGGCTGGGCGTTTGAGGTGCGAGTCAAGATGGATACCACTCGGGTCTTGTGTGGTGGATTTTCGGGGTTCGGGTCTGCTTTGGGGGCGGGTCATCGGTTACACTTGGAGGGTCCCTGGCGTGCCGGAGGCGCGTCAAGCGAGGCACATGGAGGGCGCGCGTTGTTGGGTTACAGGGCTTTGAAGCAGAGGATCGAACTAGGGGAGGCTGGCTCTGGCGGCGGGTCCGTGAGGAAGCGGAAGCGGCGCAGGTCGGCGCTCGTGATGGCGGTCGCGTGCGCTCTGGTGGCGGTTTTGGCAGCGGCGGACTACTGGAGTAACTCCGGCAGGATCCTGGACGGCGTCACGGTCGCCGGGGCGGACGTCGGCGGCAAGACGCCTGTGGAGGCTCGCGCGGTCGTCGAGGACCTCCTGGCCGAGAGGCTCGGTGAGGTCCCGGTTATTGGGGGGCCGCAAGACGTCGCTGTCTCCGGCGCGCAGATAGGAGTCTCCTACGACGCTGCGGCGACCGTGGACGAGGCGTATGGCTTCGGGCGGCGGGGGAACGCCCTGGAGCGGGTGGTCGACCGACTCAGGGCGCTCTACGGTGGTGCGCAGGTCACGCCGGAGGTCGAATACGATCGGGGCCTGGTCGCGGCCCAGGTGGAGGCGCTCGCCGCGCGCATGGACGAGGAGCCGCGGGAGGCTACGGTCGACGTCGAGGGGGCCGGCGGGGTAGTGGTGGGGGAGTCGCGCGAGGGGTATCGCGTGGACGTGCCGGCCACGATCGTCGAGGTCGAGCGCGCCGTCGGCGGTGCGACCGGCGAGGCCCGGATAGTCGGGGAGCCGCTCGAGCCCTCCGTCACAACCGCCGAGGCCGAGCGGGCCGCGGAGAAGGCGGAGAGGGCGATGGATGGAGAAGCCGTGCTCTCCGCTCAGGAGCAGGAGTGGGTCCTCTCGCCGGAGGAGATCGGGGCTGCCCTCTCGTTTACGCCGGAGGGGGGGGAAGTGAAGGTCGGTCTCGACCCGGAGGCGTTGCGCGAGGTGCTCGCCGACGTTTATGAGGGGCTCACCGCCGAGCCGGTGGAGGCGGGCTACGAGCTTCGCGGGGGAGAGATCGTCGTCACCGGCGGCGAGGCCGGGCGGGAGATCGAGGAACAGAAGCTCTTCGCCGACCTCGAGGCTGGCCTCTTTGAGGGGGTGCGCGCGTACGAGGTGCCCGTGGTGGTGTCCGAGCCCGAGTTGACGACTGCCGAGGCCGAGGGGCTCAAGCCGACGCAGTTGTTGGGCAGGTACCGCACAAATTACACGGTCGTGGCCGATACCGGCGACAGGGTGGAGAACCTGAGGATAGCCTCGGGGGGCGTGAACGGCACGTTCGTCGGGCCGGGGGAGACGTTCTCCATGAACGACACCGTCTCCTCGCTTGACTACAACGAGACCAAGGTCATCATAGACGGCCAGGAGACGAAGGCCGACGGTGGTGGGTTGTGCCAGGTCACCTCGACGCTGTACATGGCGGCGAATTACGCGGGCCTCGACGTTACCGAGCGACACCCGCACTATGCGCAGCTGCCCTACATCCGGCCCGGCCTCGACGCCACCGTCTGGTTCGGGAACTCCCAGAGCCAGGCCCTGGACATGAAGTTCGTGAACACCACCGACGGGTACGTGCTGCTGCGCGAGTACGTCGCCGACGACGGCTTTATCTACGCCGAGGTCTACGGTCGCCCCAACGGGACGAAGGTGGAGATGAGCTCCAACCCCACCCAGATGAACGACGAGCAGTCCAAGTGGACCACCCGACAGAAGATCACCAAAGATGGCGAGGTCGTTTTCGACGGCGTCCTCCACAAGGACACCTACAAGCCTCTCGTGGACGAAAAGGGCGAGATTATCCCCCCGCCCGAAGTCCCCGTCCCACCAGTTAACCCTTAACGAACAGGTCGCATGGCAAGCAGGCCATGCCGGTGCGCTACCGCCCCTATGTCCTGGTGGTAATGCCGTTCTCGATTCCGGGATAGCAGGCGGAGGAGGGGCTCGAAGCGCGCGCATACTCGTAAAGCTCGAAAAATTTGGTCTCGTGGGTCTTCCTGAAGTGCGCACGAACATACCCCACTACCGGGTAGTGATCGTCCGCCAGCGGCACGAACCTGTCCTCCACGTAGAAGGGGTCTGCCTTCTGGACGATCACGACCACTTCTCCCCTTTCGGCCTGGAGATCGCTCGTGACGCGGTCGGTCAGGTGCCGGTTGCTCAACTCCACCGGCCAGGGCCAGCCGACGGGCAGAGGGTTTGGCTGCGCCGATTGGACCCACCATCCGGCAACCTCCGGGACGATCGCGTACCTCTCGCCCCTCGCCGAAACCGTATCCGTGGCGTTGCGGAGATCCACCATGAACTCGTGGGTACTCGGGTTGGTGTAGATTAAACGTCCGGCCCGGCAGCACCCCGCCCAACGGCTCGGTCAGCTCACTCGACGGCCGCTCCCGGTATATGTGGTACGGCCTGGACGCGCCGAAGCTCAACAGGACCGCCACCCCCGCGACCACCAGCGTCGTCCGGGGCCACCTGGGGTCGTGGGGTACGCGCGACGAGTACGCGAGCGCCGCGAGCAAGGGACCCAACAGCAGTGTGCCGGGTTGTTGTACCCCAGCGAGAGCGAGGCGCTCCACGCCAGCAGCAGAACGATCAGCATGACGTCTGTCTTTCGGTCTCTTCGTGTTGCCGTGTCCGGTACACGGTACACAGTGGCGCCGAGAACCACCGAAAACCCCGAAGGACACCGTGGACAGACCCCGCAGGTAAAACCCGAGCGAGACTAAAGACGCCGGTAGCGTTATAAGCGCGGGTGCTTGGGCGTACCTCGATATGTTCCCGGCGCGTGGCGGCAGGAGGGCATCCGCGTTCGACAGGAGCATCGCGCAAAGCCCTGCCCGCAAGCCGAGCAAGGACCCGTAGTTCAGATAGCTCTTCACCCCCGCGGACGCGAGGTCCATTTGGGCGGTCAATTGCATGACGGCTTCGGGGAACGCTCCCGCGGCTAACAGGTAAGCGCAGTAAGCGACCCCGGGCGGGGCCACGGCCAGCCAGTATTTCTTCTCCCGCCAGTCGCCGAAGAGCAGCAAGCAGAACGGGGCCACGAGCAGGAAGTTCTGCTTGCACAGGTAGGAGGCGGCGATCAGTAGGTAGCCGACGGACTTTGCGGTGGGGCGTTCCCGCGTCGCGAGCACCCACACCCCTATAGAGGACAGGAACACGCCGTCGATGGTGTTGTGCCAGGCCGTGAGCATGAACAGGTGAGCCGAAGCGGCAAAGCTTATTAGGGCGACGAGCAGCTTCGCGACGTTGCCGAAAGCGTGGTCGATGATACACGCCCACGCCCAACCGATACACGCGAACTGGAACCATACGAAAAAGCGGGATGCTCAGTAGGTGTACTCGCCGCCGAAGAGGACGAAGGGCGTGTGGATCGGGGGGAGACGAAGGGTCGTATGATGATGAAGTCGCGTTGGGGGACCTCCCCCTCCAGGGTGCGCCTGCTGTAGGCCAGCGTGAACCCATTGTCAGTGGGGCTGAAACCCATCCAGGAGAACAGGAGGTGGGCGAGCGTGGGTACGACAAGCAGAAGAGCTACCGAAACAGAGGTGGTTCGAGCCGGATATCTGATCTTCGTCCGCATTGCCAATCTCACCTGGAGAAAACCAGCGTCGAGGCTTGCGCTGCTCTGCCTA
>JADDPV010000181.1 GCA_016781705.1 Rubrobacter sp. | reverse complement strand
AGCTTCTCCTCGACCCTCTGGTAGAGGTTGGCGGCGAGGCCATCGGGCGTCGAGGAGCGTTCGCGGAGCAGACGGGCGGCGTCCGCGGTGGTGGCGTCCCCCCCGACCTCGAAGGTCAGGACCACGGGCTCGGACTCTTCGAGGCCGAGCTCCTCCTCGACCGCGCGTCGCGCTTCCTCTTGCGGGCGTCCGGTCTTCCGCGCGACCTCGCGGGCCATCGCCTCCGGGTCTAGCTCCTGGCAGACGGCGATGCCGCCCCCGAGGCGCCGCTCCCACCACCACTCCGCGCGTACGCCGGCGAAGCTCTCGTGGACGAGCCTGGCGGCGTCTTCGGCGAGTAACTGGTTCAGGCTCCCCGTCACGGGGCCTTTATACCAACACGGCCGGGGACGTGCCCGGCGTAGGGGGCGCGTCCTACGTATACTGCGTTGGGGACTGTTCGGTGCCCCGGGGGCGTCCACGCGAGGGCGTTCAGGAGAGGAAGAGACGACGTTGGTTAGGTATTCGAGGAAACATCGGGTCGTGACGCAGAGGTTGGGTGTCGCGTGAGCGGGAGGGCGGCCTTCGTCCACGACCCCGCGCTGGAGGCGTATGGGTTCGGAGGAGACCATCCGTTCAACCCGATCCGGGTGCGCATGACTATAGAGCTGTGTGAGGATTCGGGGCTCCTCGCGGGTTTCCCGTTTGTCGGGCCGGATCCGGCGACGGACGAGGACCTGGCGACGGTGCACTCCTTGAGCTACGTGAGGAGCGTGCAGAAGGCCGGGCGGGGCGAAGGCGATCCGATCGAACTCCTCGGCTACGGGCTCGGCACGCAGGACAACCCCATCTTCCCGGACGTACACCGGGCGTGCGCGCACGTGGTGGGGGCCGTGATCGGGGCGTGCCGGCTCGTGATGAACGATGAGGCCGAGCATGCCCTGTGCGTCACCGGCGGCCTGCACCACGCCCTGCGCTCGAAGGCGAGCGGCTTCTGCGTCTACAACGACTCCGCTGCTGCGATCTCACGCCTCAAGGAGGAGCACCCCGGCATCCGCATCGCCTACGTGGACACCGACGTTCACCACGGCGACGGGGTGCAGTGGATGTTCTACGATGACCCGGACGTGTTGACCATCTCCGTGCACGAGTCGGGGCGCTACCTGTTCCCGGGGACGGGCGGGGTCGAGGAGAAGGGGCGAGGTAAGGGCGCCGGCTACTCGCTCAACGTGCCTCTAGAGCCTTTCACGGAGGACGACTCCTTTATCGAGTGCTTCGAGGCCGTCGTGCCGGAGGCTCTGGGAGCCTTCCGGCCAGATTTGATCCTCTCGCAGAACGGCTGCGACGCGCACAGGCTGGACCCTTTGGCGCACCTGTACGCGACGACGCGCGTCTTCGAGCACGTGCCCCGGCGCGTCCACGAGCTGGCGCACGAGCTCTCGGGCGGGCGGTGGGTCGCGGTGGGCGGCGGCGGCTACGACATCTGGCGCGTCGTCCCGAGGGCCTGGACGGCGCTGTGGGCCATCCTCTCCCACCAGGGCTTGCCGGAGCTGCTGCCCGAGGGGTGGTTGAGGAAGTGGGGAGAGAGGAGCCCGGTCGGGCTGCCGCACCGAATGCGCGACGACCCCGGCGCCTTTCCTTCGGTCAAGCGCGGCGAAGAGATAGCTGGGCGCAACCGTCGGACGGTCGAGAGGCTGCGCGAAGAGGTGCTGCCGCTCATCGGCTGAGGCGGTCCGCGCGGAAGCGTTCGTGCCTTTACGTCCGCAAAGAGGCATAATGGGCGATACGTGGGCAAAGGTGGCACGCGAACCGACGATAAGGGTTGGCGCATGATTCCCCTTCGGCGGGGAGGCGGACAAAGTGGGTCCGAAGTGAAACGGGGCGGGAAGCAAGTCTGGCTGCTCCCGGCGATAGCGGTCGTCTTCGTGCTGTTCGCGGCCTTCACTATCGGGGCTTTGAACGACATGGTCGGCGAGGGCGGCGAGGTCCCGGTCCTGCCCGAGAGCATCGAGGGGGACGCTGCACAGCAGGGCATCCTCGAGCGGCGGATCGTCGCCGAGGGCGAGGCGAGACCCGAGGCCGTCCGGGAGCTGGCCGAGAGGCGGGCCGGGATAGGCGAGACGCCGCAGTGGCTCTCGCGGTTGGCAACCGGGGGCGCGGATGTGGACCGGGTGCGCGCGGCGCTCGACGTCTACAGGACGGCCATGGACGAGGAGGTGCGCCGGTTGGAGGCGGGGAGTGCCGAGGAGGCACGGGCCGTGAACGTGGAGATGGGGGGAGGCGTCTTCGAGGCTCCGCGCTGGCTCCTGCAGGGCGCCGCGGAGGGGTACGAGGCCGCCGCCGTGCAGGCGGACCTCACCGTCTACGCCGGGATGATGTACGTCGTGGTCCTATCGCTCGTCTTGCTCGCCGTCTCGCTGGCGGTGTTGTTCTGGGTGTTCGCGCGCGCGCGGCGGGAGGATCAGAAGGCTCTCAAGGAGAGCGAGGAGCGTTACCGGCTCGTCACCCGGGCCACCAACGAGACGATCTGGGACGTAGATCTGCGTCCCGGAGGCGAGTTGAGGTGGCACGGCGCGGCGGAGAGCAGGTTCGGCTACTCCGTGGAGGAGCCAAAGAGGGGCCCGTGGTGGGAGGAGCGGGTCCACCCGGAGGACTGGGGGAGGGTGATCTCGAGCATGGACGTGGTCATGAGGGGCGACGCGGACGTTTGGACCGACGAGTACCGCTTCCGCTGCGGCGACGGCGGGTACGCGTGGGTTGTGGACAGGGGCTACGTGGTGCGCGACGCGTCGGGCGAGCCGGTGCGCATGATCGGCTCCATGGCGGACGTGACGGAGCGCAGGAGGGCCGAGGAGGCGCTCAGAGAGAGCGAGCAGCGCTTCAGGGGCGCCTTCGCCAGCTCCTCGACCGGCATCGCGCTGGTCGGCCTCGACGGGCGCTGGCTGGAGGTCAACCGGGCACTGTGCGGGATCGTCGGCTACACCGAAGAAGAGCTGCTGTCGAAGACGTTCCAGGACATCACCCACCCGGACGACCTGGAGAGGGATCTCGACCACGTGCGCCGGTTGATCTCCGGCGAGATAGAGAACTACCAGATGGAGAAGCGTTACCTGCACAAGCTTGGCCACCAGGTGTGGATACTATTGAGCGTCTCGCTGGTGCGCGACGCGAGCGGCGAGCCGCTCTATTTCGTCGCTCAGGTCCAGGACATAAACGATCGCAAGGACCTGGAGGAGCGGCTCGCCCATCGGGCTTTTCACGACGCGCTTACCGGCCTCCCCAACCGGGCGCTCTTCGTGAACCGCCTGGAGCATGCCCTGATCCGCGCCGACAGGCGCGACCACTCGGTGGCGGTCTTGTTCGTGGACCTGGACGACTTCAAGCTGATAAACGACTCCCTGGGCCACGAGGCCGGCGACAGGCTGCTCGTCGCCTTCGCCGAACGCCTGGAGGATCGTATGAGGGTGGAGGACACCGCCGCGCGTCTGGGGGGCGACGAGTTCACGGTCCTCCTGGAGGACGTCTCGGACGTGAGCGAGCCGGTGCGGGTCGCCCAGCGCATCGTCGAGTGCCTCTCCGAGCCGTTCACCATCGAGGGCAACGAGGTCTCCGTCAGCGCGAGCGTGGGGATAGCGTTGACCGCGCGCGGCGACGGTGCGGTCTCCGAGTCCGGGGACCCGGAGGGCGCGACCCTCCGGAGCGAGGACCTCATACGCCGGGCAGACCTGGCGATGTACCGCGTCAAGAGGAAGGGCAAGGCCGGCTACGAGGTTTATGACGCTTCCATGAACGACGCGGCCCGCGAGCGCCTGCAGATGGAGGGCGATCTCAGGCGCGCCCTGGAGCGCGGGGAGTTCCGGGTCCACTATCAGCCGCAGGTGCTCCTGAAGGGTGGCGCACCCGTGGGCGTAGAGGCGCTGGTGAGGTGGGAGCACCCCGAGAGGGGGCCGGTCTCGCCCGCCGCGTTCGTTCCCGTCGCCGAGGAGACGGGGCTCATCGTGCCGATAGGGCGTTTCGTCTTGCGGGAGGCCTGCCGGCAGGTGGTCGAGTGGAAGGACGCGTCGCCGGGAGGCTTCCCGTCCGGAGGGTTGGCCGTCGGCGTGAACCTCTCCGCCAAGCAGTTCCAGCAGAAGGACCTTGTCCACGACGTGTCGCGCGTTCTGGAGGAGACCGGGCTGCCGCCGGGGGACCTGATCCTGGAGGTCTCCGAGAGCGTGGCCATGAACGACGCGCCGCTGACCGAGAAGGTCATGCGAGAGCTAAAGTCTCTGGGCGTGAGGCTCTCCATAGACGACTTCGGGACGGGCTACTCCTCGCTCTCTTACCTCAAGCGCTTCCCGGCGGACTACCTGAAGATAGACCGCTCCTTCGTGGACGGCCTCGGGCGCGACCCAGAGGAAGCGGCAATAGTCTCCGCCATGGTCAACCTCTCCCACGACCTGGACCTTAAGGTGGTCGCCGAGGGCATAGAGACCACCGAGCAACTCGACGTTCTCAGGGAGATGGGCTGCGAGCTGGGCCAGGGTTACCATTTCTCCGAACCCCTTGACGCGGCCGGCGCGGTGAGCCTGCTGGCCTCTACCCGACAGACGATGAGACGCTCGTAGGAACGCCCGTATGCTCGTCCAAGACGTCGCCTTTGTGATAGCCTTCGGTGGAATGAACGTGGGCAGGGAAACTTGGGAGACGAACGCTGCCTCTCCGTCGGCCGCCGGGACGCTTTCGACGGAAACGGCTCCGCGGGAGCGAACGCAGCGCAGGATGACCACGGAGCCACCGTACAAGGTCATCCTGCACAACGACGACTACACCCCGATGGAACACGTCATCGCCGCCCTGCGCAAGGTCATACCGCGCATGAGCATACCGCGCGCCGTCTCCATCATGCTGGAGGCCCACACCAAAGGCAAGGCGGTCGCCGCCAAGTGTCACAAAGAGCTGGCGGAGCTCTACCAGGAGGGTCTCACTAACGAGGGCCTCATCGCCACCATAGAACCTGACTGAAGATACCCGGCACGCCGGGCTCACGATCTTCTTGGCGACCGGTCTTCAACGCGCCGGCCGGTAAGCCTCTCGGTCATGACGAGCATCGCGGAGACGAGGAGCTAGATCAGGAGGGCGACGACCGTCGCGCCCGCGCTCCCGGGCGCGACGGCGCGTGAGCAGGAGACCGGCCCCGCAAAGCGACGGCGGCGAGCAAGGCCACGGCCGCCCAGGGGACCACAGCAGCGGGTAAAGGAACCCGCCCTCGTCTTTCAACACGGGACAACACGCGCCTTGCAGGATAGAGACTGGTGGGCGGTAGTTCAGGGTACGGGCGCGGCAAAGCTCGCCGCCGGTCTAGCCCGGGAACGTCGCTCTTACGAGGCTCGCGCAGCGAAGGACCGTGGCGAGCGGAGCAGCGCCGCCGCGGCCGGGCCCCGGAAGAGTCGGGCGGCCAGGAGGCCGGAGGCGAGCACGAGCAGGCATACGAGGACGGCCTCGACCGCGCCCGGGTTCGAGGCTCGTCTGGCCATGCCTCTGGCAGCGAGCCGTCGAACAGGAAAAGACGACCACGATCCGTCTGGCCCCGCTGTTCTGCGATGTTGCTCGCGGGCAGGGAGCGCGCTGTACTTCCTGGCTACCCGCCGATCTGGCTCATCGTGCGGTTGCGGGCCTCCTCGGGGAGGGTGAGGCCGGCGGGCGGCTTAACGCGGGCCGTCTTCCAGAGGACCTCGTGGATCGCGGGGATCGGGTCCGGGCTGCGGATGGCCTCCTTGACGGGCACGTCGAGGTCGGTGAGCAGACACGGGTGGATCTTGCCGTCAGCCGTGAGCCGTAACCGCGAGCAGCGCGCGCAGAACGGCTCCGAAACCGGCGTTATGATGCCGAACGTCCCCGGCGCCCCCTCGAACCGGAACTCGTCGGCCGGGGCGGCCGGGTCCTCCTTCTCCACGGGTTCGAGGTCCCCTAGCTCTCTTTGCACACGTTCCAGGATCTCCTTGCCGGAGATGAACAGCTTCCTGAAGCGCGAGCCGTCGGTGTCGCCGTTGAGGGGCATGAGCTCGATGAAGCGGACGTGCATCGGGTAGCGCATCGTCAGCTTAGCCATGTCGGCTATCTCGTCGTCGTTCACGCCGCGCATGGCGACCGCGTTGATCTTGACCGGCGAGAGCGGCGTCTCCAACGCCGCCATCACCGCGCTCCACACCTTCCCGAAGTGGTCGCGGCGCGTGATGAACGCGAACTTCTCGGGCTGCAGGGTGTCGAGGGAGATGTTTATGCGGTCCAGCCCCGCCTCGACGAGCCCGTCCAGGTGCTCCTCCAGCAGGTAGCCGTTCGTCGTCATCGTCACGTCCTCGAAGCCGAGGTCCTTGAGCCACCCGACGAACTTGACAACGCCCTTCCTCACCAACGGCTCGCCACCGGTGACTCGGACTTTGGTCACGCCGAGTTGCAGGCACGCCTCGGCGAAGGTGAGCATCTCCTCGAGGGTAAGGATGCGGGACTTGTCCTGGAACTTTATGTCCTCGGGCATGCAGTACTGGCAACGGAAGTTGCAGCGATCTGTGACCGAGATCCGGAGGTAGTCCATCTTGCGCTGGTAACTGTCTGTTAGCTGCGTTAGCTGTGCCATGCCCGCCTTTGGCTTCGCTTTTGGCCTCGCTTCTCTCCTGGCCTCAATTGTATCGCCCGGGACGCTTCCCGACCGGGCTCGTCTCGGAATGGTCTCCTTGTACAATAGTCTAACGATAGCCACGCCCCACACCCACCGACATGGCCGAACGGCGTAGATAGGACCGCGGCCCGAGCCCGTCTGGAGGAACCAGCGCAGGAGACACCGTTATCTCGATGAGTCACCAGTGGGGGCCGCGTTGCTGACCGGGCAGCAGCTGGCCGTGATCGCGCCGCTCCTTCTGGCCCTCCTCGCTGCGCCGGCCGCCGTGTTCGCCGGCCTCCTGCGGCCACGCTCGGCGGCACCCACGGGGGCCTTCTGCGCGGCGCTCGCGTTCCTCGCGACGCTCCTGGGCCACCTCTTTTGGGGCGGAGGCGTGGTAGACGTGGCCTAGGCGCCGACCTGGGGCCTGCGCTTCTCGGTGACCCTCGACGGGCTCGCGGCGCTGTACGCGTTGCTGGCGACGGGGATCGGGTTCCTGGTCCTGGTCTACTCGGGGCGCTACCTGCCGCTGCACCTGGAGCACAAGGGGAGGCCGGAGTCCGAAGGGACGAGGTTCTACGGGTTCATGCTGCTGTTCATGGGGGCGATGGTGGGGCTGGCGATGGCCCAGGACCTCATCCTCGTTTTCGTCTTCTGGGACCTCACGGCGATAGCGTCGTATTACCTGATCGGGTACGACCGCCACGATCTCGACTCGCGCGCCTCGGCCCTCATGGCGCTGCTCGTGACCGGGGTAACTGCCGTCCTGCTCCTGATCGGGGCCCTCCTCCTCTACGCAACCTATGGCACCTATTCCGTGCCGGAGCTGGCCGGGCTGACGCGCCCGGGTTCGCTCCTGAACGTCGCCGGGCTCCTGATAGCCGTGGCGGCGCTCGCCAAGAGCGCGCAGGTCCCGCTGCACTTCTGGCTGCCACGGGCGATGGCCGCGCCCACGCCGGTCTCCGCCTACCTGCACTCGGCCGCGATGGTCGCCGCCGGTGTGTTGCTTCTCGGACGCGTGTATCCGCTGTTGCAGAAGAGCGCGTTCTTGCTCGACGTCCTGCTCGTCGTCGGGCTCGTTTCGATCGCCTTCGGGGTATGTGTCCTGTCAAGTGTGTAAATCGCCTCCTGCGTGGTTCCGCGCTTCC
>JADDPV010000003.1:6967-7777 GCA_016781705.1 Rubrobacter sp. | reverse complement strand
GGTCGGCGAAGCGATGCGGGAGGCACTCCCGGACGTGCACGTCTCTCTCAGCAGCGAGGTGCTGCCGGAGTTCCGCGAGTACGAGCGGTTCTCTACAACCGCCGCCGACGCGTACCTGGCCCCCAAGCTCGCAGCTTACCTCGGGAACCTGGCCGGCAAGGTGGAGGATGCCGGCGCGCCGACCCCCCTTATAATGCAGTCCGCGGGTGGGGTGGTAGGGATAGAGGACGCGGTGGCCGACGCCGCCGCCTTCGTCCTCTCGGGGCCGGCGGGCGGGGTCGTTGGCGCGGCCTACGTCGCGGGGCTGGGAGGGTACCGAGATCTTCTCACCTTCGACATGGGCGGGACGAGCACGGACGTCGCGCCCATCGTGGGCGGCGAGGTGCAGACGACCACGGAGACGGTCATCGCCGGCGTGCCGATAAAGCTCCCGATGGTGGACGTGCACACGGTGAGTGCCGGCGGCGGCTCGATCGCCTGGTCCGACGCGGGCGGGGCGTTGCGCGTCGGACCTCAGTCGGCGGGCGCCGAGCCCGGCCCCGCCGGATACGACAAGGGTGGCGAGGAGCCCGCCGTGACCGACGCGAACCTCTATCTAGGTTACCTCCAGGACGGCGCGGAGCTCGGCGGCGAGGTGGTGTTGAGGCGCGACCTCTCGCAGAAGGCACTCGCTTCTTTGGGCAAGGAGCTCGGCCTGGAGGCGGAGGAGGTTGCCCTGGGGATCGTGCGCGTCGCGAACGCGGAGATGGTGCGAGCGCTGCGCGTGATCAGCATCGAGCGTGGCCTCGACCCGCGGGAGTTCGCCCTGCT
>JADDPV010000003.1:6448-6943 GCA_016781705.1 Rubrobacter sp. | reverse complement strand
GCACGCCTGCGCGCTGGCCGAGGAGCTCGGCATGAGCACCGTGCTCGTCCCCCGGGCGGGCGGGGTCTTGAGTGCTTTGGGGCTCGCCATCTCCGACCTCAGGCGCGACTACGTGAGCCCGTACCTCGCGGACCTCGAGGACGTCAAAGCCGTGGAGCTCAAGGAGGCCTTCAAAGGCATGGAGATCATGGCCGCCAAGGACCTCGAAGGACCGGAGTACACCCGCCGGGCGGACCTGCGCTACGGGGGGCAGTCCTTCGAGCTCACGGTCGAGACCGAGAGACCTTTCGAGGTGGAGAAGCTGGAGGAATGCTTCCACGCCGCGCACCAGCGGCGCTACGGCTACCGGATGGAGGACGAAGCCGTGGAGCTGGTGAACCTACGTCTCACGGCCACCGTGCCGGTGGAGAAGCCGAAGCTGGAGGAGCCTACTGCTACCGGGGGAGGCGACGCGGAGAGGGAGCGCCGGGAGGCCAACTTCGGCGGCGAGTGGGT